>JADHXQ010000105.1 GCA_016782885.1 Phycisphaerae bacterium
CGTCCATCTCGTAGAGATGATAGTCGTCCTTGCGATCGGACTTCTTCCATGAGAACAAGATTCGCTTTCCGTCGTACGAGACGTCGGGGTCGCGGATCACGCCCTTGGGGTCGTCTATCAGCGTCGTCACCTTTCCCCGCGTCCCGTCCATCTCCAGGATGCACAGCGCCGCGCCCGCCTTGAAATGGCGCTCGGCCTGGGCGTCGGACTGACCCTCGGTATAGGCGTAATGCGAACCGCCCATGTTGTAGTGCTTGGTGAAGACGACCCGCTCAGTCACGGTCAGGAAGCTCTTGAGACGCTTGGCGCGTCGTATTTCGCAGGCGCCCAGGTAAAGTTGCTTCCAGCGAGGATCGTTGCCCGGGACCTTGCCCTTCGTCAGGGAGTCCAACTCGCCCTTCAGTTTGGCCTCGGATGCCTCGGTCAGGACTGCCGCGACCATCCTGGCTTCGATATCGCAACCGGCGGAGGAGGTAAAACATTTGCCCGTGTCCTTACCGTGGTCCTGGATCATCCAGTCATTGACGATCCGATCGGTCTGGCCGGCGGCGTTCTTGTCGGCCGCAACGCCGGTAATCGGGCTGCAGATCATGACCAGTGCCACCGACAACACCACCGCAATCTTAAGTTTGCTTGCCACTGTGGTTCTCCACTTCTACGAGGGTCTCGTCAGTTTCCATAGCACAAACATCGCCGTCTATGTTACGTTTGCATTCGAGTTATTTCAAGGCCTTGAGCAGGTTGTCGACAGCGGCCGATACGGCCCGGTCGATGCTCTCGGGAGTAAAGCCCCCGATATGCGGCGTGCCGATCACTTTCGGATGGCCCGCAAGGCGCCAGTCAGCGGGCGGTTCGGGGTCGAAGGCGTCGACGACCACGCCGGCGATCTTTCCGCTTTCAAGCCCGGCGAGCACGGCGCTGTCATCGATCAGGCTGGCGCGGGCGGTATTGATGAGATATACCCCATCCTTCATTTTTCCGATGCTCGCGGCGTCGATCAACGCACCGCCGTCTTGCGGGGGGCAGTGGAGGCTGATGATATCCGAGGTGGCTAACACATCGTCGATGGAGGCAAAGGCGAATCTCTTCGAGGGCTTGAAACTCATGTCCGCGAACGGATCGCATGCGATAACGTCCATGTCGAACGCGAGCGCAAAACCCGCGACCAACCGCCCTATCATACCGCAACCGATCAGACCCAGTTTGCGACCGGCCAGTTCGATGCCCTTGCGGCGGGTCCATTGCTGATCTTTCATGGCCGCATCGCTGAACGGAATCGAGCGGACCGCGGCGATGATGTGCCCGAAAGTCAGTTCCGCCACGCCCCGCGCGTTGGCCCCGGCAGCCCGCAACACCCGGACGCCGTTTCGATCTGCCGCGCCGAGGTCGACGCTGTCAACGCCTGTCCCGTTACGGCTTATAACTTTGAGCCCCGCCGCGGCGTCCAGCACTCTGGAGGAAATCTCCTCGACCCCCGCGAGATACCCCACGCATCCGGGCAGGAGTTCGATCAACTCATCCTCGCCGGGGAACGCCCCCGGCGTCGAAAAGACCAGTTCGTATCCGGCTTCGGTGAGCCTCTTCAGGGCCGGATGTCCGTCGCGCGTCACAGACCTGGGTGTTACCAGTATTTTTCCCACTGTCATTGTGTATCCTCCGGATGGTCCCGCCACCTGGGATTGTCCACTATCACCGCCCGACCGTCACGTTCGACAACGAGTTTGCGGAATCCCTTGTCTTCGATCGTTCCGTAATCGTGCCCGGCGTCGCCCCGGAAGGCAAAGAACGTAACAAGGGGCTCATCGCTCGACGTGTTGATGCTGCGGTGAGCGTATCTCGCCGGCACGTACACCGCCACGCCGGGAGTCAGTTCGCGGGCCTCCCAATCGCCTTCGGGGTTCTCCATCATCATCCGCCCCCCGCCGCTCAGGCAGTAGTAGACCTCGGCAGTATCGAGTATCGAGTGGAAATGTCCCTTGGTCATGAAGTACTCATCGCCAACCTTGCCCGGATACGTAATGCTCGTACCGAAGGCGATCTCGCCGGCTTCGGCCGGCACGCCAAGGTCGTGGAACTCATAGACTACGGGGTCGCCGGCGGCAACCATCTCGCCGAATGCCTGCCGGTCGGCATACATCCCCGCCATCGCCGACAGTTTCCTGCGAATCGGTTCGACATCACTGGACAAGCCAGTGACTAAATCAAACGCAATTGAAAGTGATTTCATCTGCTCGCTGTTCACGTTTATTGCTCCTCGCCGCCGGTCTGAATCAACTCGCCGGTAAGCCCTAACCGCTCTTTGGTTTCGCTCGTCACCACGCCGTCCGAGTCCCATCCGCGCGCCTGGTAGTACTCATCCAGCATTATATCATACTGCTCGCGGGTCAGTGTGCGTCCTTTGCAGGGTCCCGAGGGAATTGCTTCCTTGAATATCCGCTCGGGCAGCATGTCGTCGGCGCGGACAATGCCCTCGCGGTTGAGGATCATGCGTTCGAGGTTGTAAATACGCTCTCCGATATCGAGCAGTTTTGGCGTAAATGCGTATCCGGTGACGGCTTCCATCGTATCTCCGGCCGGGCTGGCGGAAAACGCCATCGAACCCCGCACTACGGTGCATAGTCCCAGCGAATCGACGTAAGCGCGGTTGTCCTGGATGCTCATGATCAGCGGACCCTTGCCCGTGAGGGCGAAGCGGTCGTAGTCGCCGCTGAGCAGTTCGGCGCGGATGCTCCACCCGCCGACGTTGTGGCAGGCACCGCGGCTGGACGTGCCCTTGGTCAACGCGTTCCCGTAGAACCCGCGCGGGTCGTAGGCGGCGAAAGGCAGGCCCTTGACGTGCATTATGTACCAGCTCCACTCGGGCTTGCGACGCGCAACCTCGGCAAAGCCTTCTGCCAACAGGTCGCCAATACCCCTTCTTTCACCGACCAGGCGAATGATCTCGATCAGCGCCTCTCCGCTGCCGAAGTTCGCCTCTATCCCGTCGGTGTCCTCGGTGGTGATAAGTCCGCGCTCGAACAGCTCCATCGTCAGCGAAACGGCGTTGCCAACCGAAATCGTATCCACACCGATCTCGTCGGCAAGCTGGTTTGCCGCGATGATAGCGGCGAAATCCGACACGCCGCAGCACGGTCCGAACAGGCCCACGGTCTCAAACTCCGTCCGGGCGTGGGCGCCTGCATGCGGACCTTCTTTGACTTCACACATCTTCCCGCACGCCACCGGGCAGCGGTAGCAGGCGTAGTTGCGGACGTAGTAGTTGGCCTTCATCGACTCGGCTTCGACAGGCCCGCAATCTTCGAAGTGGGAAGTCTGGAAATTCCGCGTGGGCATGCATCCCAGGTCGTTGAGCTTCTTGATGTACTGCATCGTGCCCAGCCGCGTATGATCCGCTCGCGAAGTGCGGAGTTCGGCGAGGGCCGACTTGCGAATCTCGTCGACCCTGGCGCGGTCGGCTACGGGAACCTCGCCCGTTCCGCTTACGGCGATGCCCTTGAGTTTCTTCGAGCCCATGACGGCGCCTGGTCCGCCCCGCCCAAACGCGCGAGAGTCCACACCAAGGTACGAGAGGCGCACCAGCTTCTCGGCGGCGGGGCCTATCGTCATCGTACCGGCGTTCTTGTCGCCGATGGCGTCATGCAGGAAGGCCTGGGCCTTGTCGGTGCTCAGGCCCGCCATCTCCGACGCGTCGCGGAACTCCACTTCGCCTTCGTTGATCGTCAGATAGGTCCAGTCGGCGGCGCGGCCTTCGATTATAAGGGCGTCGAGACCGCACTGCTTGAGCCTCGGACCGAACACGCCGCCGCAATTCGAACAGAGATAATGGCCCGTTTCGGGGCTCTTGGTGGCCAGTTGGAACTTGGTCGTCGAGGGCAGGGGCACGCCGGTCAGAGGACCGGTGACGAAGAACAGCTTGTTGCCCTCGTCAAACGCCTTTGTATCGGCGGATATCTCGTCGTAATACATCCTTGCCGCTATCCCCCGCCCGCCAAGCAGCAGCTCGACCTCCTTATCTTTCAATTCCTCAACGCTGGTCTGCCTGGTAGTGAGGTTGACCCTCAGTATTCTCCCAAGGTATCCACCGGTAAACGCCTGCATCGTCGTGTCCTTTCTCTAGTCGTCAAAAACTCTCATCGGCCCGATAACCAGCGGACCTTACGGAACTTAAGTCTCCATCCAGAAACCAAGCATGTGGTTGTAGATCCGGGTGAATTCCATTTGTGCGGCCTGGTAGGCCTCTGTTGTGTCGCTTTGGGGCTGGACGGTCCTGCTGGCCTGGCTCCGGGCGACAGCGACCGCGGCGGGATCGTCAATAATGCCCACACCGGCAGCAGCGAGAAGCGCAGCACCCTTCAGGCCCGCCTCGGGCTCCTCGTCCAATTCCAGGGGCACTTGCATCACGTCGGCCTTGATCTGGTTCCAAAGCTCGTTTCGCGTGCCGCCGCCCACGCTGCGAATCCTCGTAACGTCCATCCCCAGAGCCCTGAACTGCGCGACGTCCTTGCCCATCACCAGCGCCACGCTCTCCATGACGGCTCGGACGAAGTGCCCGGCGGAATGGTTCAGCGAAATACCGAAATACCCGCCCAGTGACGTCGTGTTCTCCGCCCGCCGCTCACCAAGCATGTACGGATAAAATGTCAGCCCTTCGCTACCGGGAGCGACGGCGGAGGCCATCTCGATCAGTTCATCGTACGACACGTCCCGCCCGCACATCGCGGTAGCGAGGTCCTTGCACCACTTCATGCTCAAACCGCCGCAGGCGAGAATGGTAAACGGTATCCAGCCGGGGACAACGTGCCTGAGATTCTGAACCGACGGGTCGATCAGGGGCTTTTCGGTGTGGGCGGCAAGCAGCATGCTCGTGCCCGTTACGTCGGCGGTAACGCCCGAGCCGACTATCCCAAACCCCAGCATCGATACCGGGAAGTCGCCGCCGCCGGCCACTACCGGCGTGCCTTCCACCAGGCCCGTCAGACCGGCCGCTTCGCTCGTAACCTTGCCGATAACCTCATGCGACGGAAAAATCGGGGGGAATCTGGCGAGGTCCACACCAACCACATCGGCGAGTTCCTCAGAATACGCGTCGGTGGAGCAATCCCAGAGGAAGGAACCGGAAGCCTCGCTGGGATCGCCGGCCGCTACGCCGGTCAGGCGGAAATTGATGAAATCCTTGGGCACGAGGAACCACCTGGAAGCGTTGTAGACGTCCGGCTGGTTATCGAGATGCCAGCGGACCTTGAGCCCCGTCCAGGCGGGATTGAGCGGGTTGCCCGTCATCGCCGCGAGGCGAGATTCGTCGTGTTCCTCACCGATCCGGCGAGCCTGCGGTCCGCAGCGATTATCGCACCAGAGCTGCACCCACTCGGTGGTCACCTTGCCAGCATCGTCCAGACCGACCGGTCCGTGCATCTGCCCGCACGTCGCTATAGACGCTATCGAACCCGCCGCAACGCCGGTTTCCTCGAGGACCTGCGGTATGGCGGTGCAGATCTCGGTCCACCAGTCGTCGGGACGCTCCTGGGCCCAACCGGCCTGGGGACTGTCGACATCGTGCTTGACCTGCGCTATGCCCAGAATCTCACCGCCCGAGCTAAGCACAGCCGCCCGGACACTCTGCGTACCGATGTCCAGCGCCATAACATTGTCGCTCATTGATCTGCTCTCCAACTCAATTCCCGATTTCCAATTGCAGCGTCTCTAGTATCTAAGAAGAACCTTGATCACCTCGCCGCGTTTTACCGCGTCCAGGGCGTCGTTGATCTGCTCGAGGGGGAACTCGTGGGTTATGAACTCGCCGGCAGTGATTTTGCCTTCACGTATCCAGTCGCACAGCGGGCCCTGCGCCGCACTCTCGCGCCGGCGGGTAGGCCACTGGTGGACGAACAGGTTGAAGTTATACGGACCGTCGGACTTGTTTATGGTGATCGACTCGTCGGCGATCACGCCGTAAACACCTATCGTTCCGCCCATTTTAATCAGAGGCAGCGCGGCGTTGATGATCGCCGGCGATCCTACCGCGTCGATCACGGCGTCGAAAGGCTTGCCTCGTTTGTCGACTATGGCCTTCAGGTCGTCGTCGGGAGTGAACACCGCGTCGGCGCCCATCTCCAGGGCCTTGGCCCGCTTGTTCTCGAGCGGATCGACCGAGGCGACATAGCCCAGCCCCAGGAGTTTGGCGAACTTCACGAAGCTCAGGCCCACCGGACCGGCGCCGAATACGAGTATGTCGTCGCCTTCGCCCAGTTGGAAATCGCCAAAGCCGCCGTACACCTCGCGCCACGTGCAGAGCATCGCGGCCGCTTCCACGGGAATGTCGGCGTCCACGGCTCGCTGGATCTCGTAGCACTCGAACCAGCCGTGTTCCTCGTCGGCCACTCCGTCTTCGACCATCGCATCATGGTCGTTGCAGAGCGTATATTCGCAGAAACCGCCCCATCCGGTGTTGTAATCCGGGTTGTCGAACTCGAACAGCAGCCCGCCGATCGCGCGGTCGCCGACCTTGAAGTTTCGCACCTTCTCGCCGACGGCTTCGACAATCCCCGCCGCCTCGTGACCCAGCACGAGCGGGTAGTTTTCCACGCCGGGGAAATGCCCGGCCACCAGTTTCCCGTCGGTGGCGTTGCACAGGCACGCCGCCTCGGTGCGCACCAAGGCCTGATAAGGCCCGGTCTCGGGCTTGCCGACTTCGGCGATTTCAACCTTATCAGGTTCGACTACCAGTACTGTTCGCATGATTATTCTCCTCAAATGCTGTTAGTCCCTGTCCACATTAGACCCCGTTTGAGCGCGCATGTAAAGAGTTCGATGGACATTGGACCATTCACCGGTGAAAACCGTCACCGGCGCCGCGGAAACCAGCCCCTGGTGCGCAAGCATATCCTGACCGGCATGAGCATCAGGGGCACTTCGATGAGCACGCCCACCGGCAAGCCAGCCACCGTTCCTTCTTGCCCGGATGACGTTTTCGACAGGGACAGGGATTGGCGGTTTGTCCAGGCCCATGGGGACTTGACGCGGCAGGGGAAAACGCTATAATAGTATATTAGTGGATACTGAAATGTCTCGCACAAAGCCCAATGCGACCGAGTTGGCCCGAATCCTCAAGGTTCTGTCCGTTGCTGCGCGCGTGCGCATCGTCCAACTCCTCAAGGGGCGAGCCCTGTGCGTTAACGCCTTGGCTTCCCAACTGGACGTAACCCAGGGCGCGGTTTCTCAGCATCTGCGGATCATGCGGGACGCCGATCTGGTAATCGGCGAGAAACGGGGGTACTTCGTCCACTACCGTCTCAATGCGAAGGTCCTCGTCGCATGGCAAGGGGCTATAGATAAATTACTGGCGCCGAACTCTGCTAAAGGACCGCGGCGGAAGAAAGGAGCAGGACCATGTGCCAAGATGAAAAGAAACAATGTCAGAAACCCGAGAACCTGAAGGACACGCCCCGGGAGTGCTCTCCGGAGCAGATCAGGGAATGCCACGGAAACGTCGAGGAGCATCCCTGCGACCGCTCCGTTGAGAACTAAGCCTGAGGCAATGTCCGTATGATTGTACTGTATGTCGTCACTGCAGTTGCGTTGGCGGTATCCATCATCGCCAGCCGCGGAAAAACTATAGACGCCCTGAAACTGGCGGGCAGGCGTTTGGCGAAGATACTCCCGGCCTTCCTGGCCATGCTGGTGTTGTTCTCCGCGACAATCACGCTGTTACCTCAAGAGGTTGTCATGGGATTACTTGGTAAGGACAGCGGTTGGCAGGGCGTAGCCATCGCATCCGCCGCCGGATCTGTCACGCTGATGCCGGGGTTCATCGCGTTCCCTTTGTGCGGTGCGCTGTTGAAACGTGGTGTGCAGTACATGGTTCTGGCGGCGTTTTCGACAACGCTGATGATGGTCGGGGTGCTTACATACCCACTGGAGCGGCAGTACTTCGGCAGCAAGGTTACGCTTGTTCGCAATACCGTCAGTTTACTGATTGCTCTGATCGTAGCCGTGGTGATCGGATTGGTCTTCGGAGAGGTCCGTTGGTGACAGCAAAAGGCAGACAACTGCTCGAAGTCGCCCTGGCGGCGGGTTTCACCGTCTTCGTGGGCATTTCGTTCGTGATGGACGTCCCCGTAGGCCGACAGATGGGCTGGACGTTCGGCGTGACGCTGTGGGGAATGATGAAGTTGCTTCCGTGTGCATTCATCCTGATCGCATTGTTCGATGTCTGGGTCAAGCGTCAGACAGTTGAGAAGCACTTCGGCAAGGGTTCGGGCATTCGAGGATACCTTTGGGGCATTGTCCTGGCGGGAATGACCGTCGGTGGCCTGTTCGTAGCGTTTCCCATGGCATATTCGCTCTTTAGAAAGGGCGCAAAGCTTGCTGTGATCTTCGCCTATGTCGGCTTCGCGGGTATTTGCCGCATTCCAATGACGATGTTCGAATTGTCTTTCATGGGCCCAACCTTCACCGCCGCACGCCTGGCGGTTTCCATACCGCTGGTCATCGCGACGTCGATTGTGATGGGCAGAATTCTCGAACGGCGGGGCTATGAGGTTACGGAGTGATACGTGATACCGAGCCTGAACCCCTGTTGTTTCGCCCCCCGTCCCCGAACCAGCCCCTGGTGCGCAAGCATATCCTGACCAGCATGAGCATTAAGGGTACTTCGATGAGCACGCCCACAACCGTCGCCAATGCCGCCCCGCTCGACAGGCCATACAGCATCGCCGACGTTGCGATGGCGACCTCGAAGTGGTTGGATGCGCCGATCAGCGCCGACGGAGCGGCGTCTTCGTAGCTGAACTTCAGCAGCCTCGCCAGTGCGTACGTAATGCCGAAAATCAGCACCGTCTGGATGGCCAGCGGGATCGCGATCCAGAGGATCGTCAGCGGGTGCCGGATGATGGTCTCGCCCTTGAAACTGAACAGCAGCACCAGCGTGCCAAGCAACGCGATTATCGATACCGGCGTGAGGACGTGCAGGAATCTGGCGTCGAACCACTGGCGCCCCTTGGTTTTGATAATCCACTTCCGCGAGAAGTAGCCCGCCGCCAGCGGCAGCGCCACGTAAATCGCTATACTCAACAGCAGCGCCTGCCACGGCACGGGCATCTTGTTGATACCCAGCAGCCAGCCGCCCAGCAGGCCATACAGCACGAGCATCGTCAGTGAATTAATCGCCACCATTATCAGAGTATGTCCCTGGTTGCCCTTGGCGAGATACCCCCACATCAGCACCATCGCCGTACACGGGGCGATTCCCAGCAGGATCGCCCCGGAAATGTACGAGCGGAACAGCTCGACCTCGCTGCCGTCCTTGACGACCTCCGTGCCCGGAATCATCCCCCGAAACACGTAGCCCAGAAAGAACGTGGCGATGGCGAACATGGTGAAAGGCTTGATCGCCCAGTTGACGATCAGCGTAAGGGCGACGGGCCTGGGGCTCTTGCCCGCCCGGACGACCTCGGCGAAGTCAATCTTCACCATGATCGGATACATCATGAAGAACAGCGCAATGGCGATCGGGATCGAGACCACCGGTGCATCGTTCACGTAAATGGCCATCCTGTCCAGCGACTCGGCCACGCCCGGCGCGACCATGCCGAGAGCGATACCGGCGGCGATGCAAAGCAGTACCCAGATCGTCAGGTACTTCTCGAAGATATTCAAGCCTTTACGCTGCTCCTGGTCGGGCGCCTGGATGTCGGTGTCCATGGTCTTCTCCGGAACTTCACTGGTTTGGGTTGCGTTTCTGCTCGGCCGACTGTTTGACGCGGTCCATCAGGGCCCGCAGCTTCTCAGAGTCCGCCCGCTCGCGTGCATCCTTGGGCTCTCTCTGGGGATGGGTGATGCGCCAGGTGATCCTGCCTTCCAGCGGCGGGGCATCGTACGCGCCGGGGTCGTGAAGCACGTAATCCCTGAACTCCGTGGGCTCTTCCTGATAACACGCCGCCACGGCATTTCGCAGGACATCGGGCGAACCTTCGTTTACGAGATCTATCACCGTGATCTGGTCGCGGAAGCGGTCGATGAACTCCCCCGGAACGTTAAACAGGTAGGGCGTCGGCGCCTCTGCGCCGATTATGCGATTGTTCGCATCCACGCCGTTTGCACTCAGCGCGGCGATGGCGCCGCCTACCAGGTGTCCCGGCGACTCCGGCCCGCAGACGACCAGGTAGCGGATGTTCGGATTGGCCACGATGTTGCAGATAACCTTCTCCAGGCCGACGTTCTCCGTCTGCAGCGTGCCGGCCAGCGCACCGCCGCTTTCGACGCCCGCGCGCACGAGCTTCTCGATGTCGGGCGGAGTTTCATCTCTCGGCCGCCGCAATATGACCACCACCGCAACGGGCGAGTAGTCGTTCCCGCGAAGGTAGCATCCTTCTTCCGGAGGATAGCCCGCCGCCGGTTCGGATTTCCTGATATCTGACATTGGCCTGGATCGCGCGCTCAGGACCGGCCGTAGCTGGCGCACAACTTCTCCTTATTGGTTTTCCTGACGGCCTTGATGGCCCTGGCGTCGGCGAGGGTCTGTTTGTCCTTCGCCAAGGCGCCCCTGGCCCAGGCGATCGCGCCGCGGATCACCGGGTTTCGGGCCTCTGAAAGACGGTAGAAGACCCACCGCCCTTCCTTGCGAGACTCGACCAGGCGGGCGTTATAGAGAACGGTCATGTGCTTGGAGACCGTAGACGGCGCCAGACCGAGCATCTTTATGATCTGGCAGAGACACAACTCGCCGCCCTGGAGGAACATCAGCGTTCGAACGCGGTTTGGATCGGAAAGGGCCCTGGTTACGTTAAGGAAGTCTCGCATGGCATTCTCCTATACTTCGCCAATTAACGAATTATAGGCGGAAGGAATGCGCAGATCAATAAGGGGTGTGAAACTTTTCACACCCATCAATAAGTATCCAGAGATTATCGAGCGTCAAACACAGCGCGCAAGAAAACGGGCGCCCGACGGACGCCCGTTTTCGCTCCGGCCGCTTACTGCGTTTGACCGCAGTTCAATTATCCGCTGATCGCGTCACTCTCAACCCTGCATCGAGATGGCGTACTTACCGTACGAGACGACCACAATACCGAGGATCAGCACACTAAGACCAATGAACATCCAACGTTTGGACGAGTCGCTGGAACCCTTCCATTCGCCGGTGAAGAATCCCAGGCTGATGCCTATGATCACCGAACTGGCCTGGAAGATCGCGAACGCAACCGATGTGCCCAGATCTCCCAGCGCCGTGGCGCCCAGACCATAGAAGAAGATGCAAAGAAAGTGACCTGTCGCCATGATCAACGCGAAGATCAGGTTCTTGCTCGATCCTGGGACCTTAAAGCCGCTCCACGTCTTGTTCTTGCAAAGCTTATAAGTGGAGAAGCCTACACTGGAGAGAAATCCTCCGAGGAAGACCAGCGTCCAGGTAGAAAGGTCAGCCTGCCACGAAGCGTTCTCATACTTGATTTTGGAAATCGTGCCGATTCCCTGGACCTTCGCCTTCTCGATATCTGCGATCTTCTTGGCCTTGTCGGCCGCGGCAATCTCGGTGGACTTGGTAACATCGGCTATCTGCTTGGTTTTGTGCGCGGCGATATCCGCCTCGCCGCCGACCCATTCGGCCTGACCGCCCACGTGGAATGCCACATTCAGACCGGATGAAAGCACGCCGGCCAGAACGCAAATCAGCAGGCCGCCAACAATGCCTTTACTCTTGCCGGATGCCTCATCGGTTTCTCCGCCGCCCTGAGATTTCTCACGCTGGACGCCGGCAAAACCGTTGATCGCCACCCCGCCGATACAGACCAGGATTCCCAGAATAACGAACATCCCGCCGGTAGTTCCGGCGTCGGAAGCGTGGCCCAGGAAGAACGGCAGCATCGAGCCAACCAGACACATCGTACCCATCGTCAGCGCATAGCCCAGCGACAGACCGACCTTCGACAAACCGTACCCCCAGCAGCAGAATCCGCAGCCCCACAGGAAACTCAAAGCCATCACCCCGAAGATCGCCAGTCCCGAGACATCTCCGAACGTCGACCACAGGCCGTTGACAACCATCGCCGCAAAGCCAACCGGCACGACGAGCATGGCGAAGAAGAAGAACGCCCCCCACGTATTCTCCCAGGCATAGTTCTTGATGTACTTTGAAGGCAGGGCGAAAGTGCCCAGGAAGAATCCGCCTAACAGGGCCCATGCAATTCCAATACCCATAATCTCGTTCCTTTCGTTACAGTGTTACTGTTCGCCCGCGGTGATGCGAAACGCTTAAAGTTATTTTATATCCAGAGTGACCATGGTATGCGGCTTGTCGTGTTTGGTGTTGACCTTGTCCGGACCGGTAACCATATCGAAGCAGGTTACCACCAGTTTTCCATTCCAGACGATCGGCTCGCCGGGCTGGTCGAGCAGTCCGCCGGCGCCGTCGGTGTCGCCGTTCTGCGCCATCACGGTGATCGTGCCGCACGGTTCGACCTTGGCTACGGCGTTGTTGGAGAAGTCGGCCACGTAAATATTGTCGTTCTTGTCAACGCCGATTCCGTCGGTGGTGCGCATTTTGGCTTTTGTGGCCTTGGCGAGGAATCCCTTATCCTTCTGCGGATCGAGGGTGTAGTCGTGGTCAGTTTTGGCGAAGATCGTGCTGCCGGCGACCTTGCCATCGGCGTCGAACGTGATCTTGTGGAGCGCCCCGTCGCCGAAGTTGCCCACGAACAGGTTACCCTTGGAGTCGAAGACGATCCCATCGAGGCCGTATTGGCAGTGCTTATTGAGCGTGGGGAACGAGGCGATGATCTGCTTGTCTTCCAGCGTATTGGTGACTGTGATATCCTTACCGTCGGCGGGGAAAACGTACACGGCACTGGTGATCAGGCCATCTTCGCGTTTGACCTTCGGAAGCATCGAAACCGTCACGTACAGCTTACCCTTGCGATACCGAATGCCGTTGGGATGCGATATCCCGCCCGCCACCGTGGTCGTCTCGACGATCTTGCCGCCTTCGACCTTCAGGCGGAGGATGCGACCCTGGTTTCGCTCACCCTTTTCGCCATTCCCGTCAGGCCAGTTCTGGTTGTCCGAAATATAGAGCGCTCCGTCGGGTCCTATCGCCAGGCCCATCGGGCAGGCACGCCCGGTGGCTTCCAATACGGGCGAATCGAACCACTTGGTGATCTTACCCTCTGGCGAGATTTTGATTACGCAGCCCGGCTGGGTCCCCTTGGCGGCGTCTTTGGCGTAGCTGCCGTAGTTCGGGCAGGCGACGACGAGGTTCCCGTCCTTGTCGATGTCCATTCCGTCAGGGGTCAGGCAGAACTCGGGCAGTTCGGCCAGAAGTTTGGGAGTCTGCAGAGCAGCCGTACCGTCCGTCGTTTTTTTGTTGTTCTCACCGGACGGCACAGTGTCCGGGGGTTTCTTGCAGCCGGAAACAAGCATCAATGCGACAGCGACGAGTGCCAGAATCCTGGTGTATCGAATTCGATCAAACATGGCGTCTCCTTTTATTTCACGAGCGACGAGGGCCAGGCCGACGCAGCTTGCCCCGTACAACTCAGCGACCAGACCAAACGATACCGGCTGGATGCTCTGTATTCAATGATGGAATGTGGGAAAGTTGGGCTCCGCCGTTAAAATACCGCAACAGCGGCGGACCGAATCCGGCGGTTTATTCCAACTCGGCGAACATGTCGCCGAGTTGGGCCTGGCTCCTGCTGAGTTTCTCGAAGATCTCCGTCAGCGGAGCGTATCGCTCCTGGTTGGCGGGCATGGGTTCGCGGACGTCCCGGACCTCGTGAATCTCGTCGATTTTCGAGAAATCGTCCCACAGGCCCGCGCCCACCATCGCCACGGCCGCGGCGCCGAGAGCAGCCGCCTGCTGCCCGACGTTCGTTCTGACCATTTTTTTATTGTACAGGTCAGCGTATATCTGCATCCAGAGATCCGAACGGTTTCCGCCGCCGACGGCGATCATTTCGCCGCTGACATCTGTGATTCGTTCGAGCGCCTTGAGGGCCAGTTGCAGGCTCATGGCGACCCCTTCCATGGTCGCTCGGATCAGGTCGCTCTGCGTATCGCCCAGGTCGAGGTTCACAAACGCTCCCCGCACGTTGGGACTGCAATCGAGCGAAGATCCGCCGGCCATCGTGGGCAGGAACATCGTGGCGTTGGCGCCAATATCGGACTCGGCGGCAAGGCGGAGCATCAGATCGTATGTGCTGACGCCTTCGGCCTCGGCGGCGGCGTCCAGGTTCGTGCAGAGTTGCTCGCGAACCCATCTGAATGACGATCCGGTCGAGAACACACCCAGGGCGGAGGTAAATTTGTCCGGTACGACGTGGGTAAATACGTACGGGCGGGAGCCTTCATCCAGGAGCGGTTTGGCGGAGGTGACGGCTATCCAGCTTGAGGAGCCCATCGAATTGTAGCAGTCGCCCTCTTTGTGGGCCCGGGCGCCCAGGGCCATGCACGAATTGTCCACCCCGCCGGCGACTACCTTGACGCTCCGGGGCAGGAACAGTTCGTCGGCGGCCTGCGGAGTGAGAGTGCCAAGCACTTCCGTGGAGGCGACGATCTTCGGGAAGATCGCGGGGTCCAGGCCGCTTGCGGCGATGAGTTGGTCGGAGTACTGCCATCCGGTAAGATCGTAGACACCGCTGCCGGAAGCGTAGGAGTAGTCGGTGGCTACCACGCCGGTCATGCGGAAGTTGATGTAGTCCTTCGTGCCGATGACCTTGTCTATCCGCGCGAAGACGTCAGGCTCGTTGTCGCGGAGCCACATTATCTTGAAAACGGTGTACAGCGCAGGGGGAAACCCATTGCCCGTGGTCAAATACCACTGTGATTCGGGCACTTTGGCGAAGAATTCCGCCATCTGCGTATCGGGGCGGGAATCCGACCAGATGGGCACGTCCCGGCGGAGGAGCCGGCCTGCAGCATCAATCGGGACAACGCCCAGGCTGTGCCCGGAAATCCCGATCGCCACGATATCGCTGCGGTCGATGTCCGAACCGTCCAGCAGCCGGCGGGTGCTTGCGACGACCGAAGCCCACCAGTCCTCGGGCCTCTGCTCGTGCCACCCCGCCTTCGGATAGCGCGTTTCGTAGGATGCGACGTGGTCCCCCCGGCAGCGGCCTTGGGCGTCGTAGAGCGACGCCTTCGTACCGCCGGTCCCGAAGTCATACGCGATAACATATTTTGATTCCGCCATTTGCGTATCCTGGTAGTTTGAGTTATCATGCCTGATTGGCCGCGTCAAGCAGGATTGCCTCAGCCGTGCGGACGCCTATCCCGAATCTTCTGGCGCCCAATTCATACAGCGTCAGCAACGTCTGGAGATCTTTCACGCCGCCGGCGGCTTTTATCTGACATCTCTCGCCAACGGTCCGCTTGATCAGGGCGATGTTCTCCGGCGTGGCGCCGCTCGGCGCCCAGCCCGTGCCCGTTTTCACAAACGCCACTCCCGCATCTGCGCAAAGTTCCGAAGCCTTGACGATCTCGTCATCGGTGAGATAGTGACATTCGAGGATGATCTTGACCGGCACGTGGCCGGCCTCTGCGACCACCGCATCGATATCAGCGCGGACCAGGTCGTACTTGGCGGCTTTGACCCAGGCGATATTGATCACAGCGTCGATCTCTCTACAGCCCATCGCAATCTGCTCTTTGGTCTCGGCAACTTTACCCGCCGTTGTCTGCCCCCCGCTCGGGAAGCTCACCGTCCCTCCGACGATAATATCGGGGCGGTCGGAAAGCAGCTCGATCAGAAGCGGCGTATGGGCCGGCAGTGCGAACACGCAGATGCAGTTGTGTTTCCTGGCCAGAGCGACCGCCGCGTGGAGTTCGTCTATTGTGCTGTCGGCTTTGACGGCGCTTATGTCGATCATCCCGGCGATTTCTCGTGGTGTAAGCATTCTCATCTTCAAAACTTTCTTTCCGTCGCCGCCCCGACGGGGCGAAAGAAATCAAATCAACGCTACCGACAATGGGAAACCCGTACAATGCAGAAACGACACTAGAACTTATCCGCCCGGCCGGGCAGATTCAACGCCAAATACGAGGAAACCGCTATCAGCTTTCAACCGTCGGTTTTCAGAATGTCACAATAGGTTCACACCCCTCGCCGCCGTCACCCTGTCGATGGATGCATATTCATGCCGTGCTATGCGCAACAGGGCGACTCAACCAGCCGTGGAATAACGCCTTTGTAGACATATCCACACTCTCCGATCCGCAGTATCGTCCCGCCGCGTATATGTCACACTCGCGGGAACTGTAAACCTGCCGCCCGGCAGCACCGATCCACCATTTTCACTTATACTTCTGCTCTACCACCTTTCCTGTAAGGTATTTACAATAACGCGACCCGTCTCGGAATTTCCTCACAAAACCATTTGACGCCTTCGGATATGTCACAGCCCCTTAACATCCCCTTTCGCAGCTTCTTACATCGCCGACTTTCAACACACCCCGCCCTCCGACTCCGGGCAGTACGAACAGACCTGGACGTACGGGGAAACCGGCAACCATACGGCTATCACCACCGACGGCGCCACCCTCAGCCTCGCACACGATGACGATGCGGCCGGCGACGGCGGACTGGCTAACGAGATAACGGAGGTCAACTCCAGCGCCACGAACATCGCCCACGATGCGGCCGGGAATATGACCAAGGTTCCGATCGTTCGCGACGGTAAGGCCGTCGGCCATCGCGTGCATACTTACGATGCGTGGAATCGCCTCGTCAAGGTCGAAACCGACGATTCGACCCCGGTGACGCTTGCGGTGATGACATACGACGGGCTTGGCAGGCGGATCAGCAAGACGATCACCGGCTCCGGCGGCATGAACGCCACGTACAAGTTTTTCTACGACGGCCGGCGCGTAATCGAGACCCATAACGGCTCGG
>JADHXQ010000001.1 GCA_016782885.1 Phycisphaerae bacterium
GGAACATGTACCTGTCGACCTTTAACTTCGGTGACAAGACCGTCGAGGCCGCAATCATGTACATCGACAAGAACGACAAGATCCACCAGTTCATCAAGCTCCCGAACCACCCCGGCACGAAGCGAGCCTGCCCGTTGGGCATCGATTTCGGCACCGACGGGAACCTCTACGTCGCCGACGCGCAGGCAATCGTAGGCGCCGAAGGCGCCGTCTCGCGCCTGCTGAAAGTCACGGTCAAGAACGGAAAGGCCGTCAAGTGCGAATCGGTTGTCGAGGGATTCAACTTCTCCAACGCGGTCGCCTGCCGCGGTAAGGGGGTCTACGTCACCGAAACTTCACTGGGCATCAAAGACGACGCCGGCGTCCACCACAGCGGCGTGTATCGCTTTGAACTGTCCGAACTTGACGGCGCCAAGCCGATCAAACTCGCCGCCGAAGGCAAGGACAAGCACCTGATCGCGCGCCTTGAAACCCGCAATCCGGCTTGGACGGTCGGCGCAAACGGGATGGACTTCGACCCCGAAGGCAACATGTACGTCTGCAACTTCGGCGAGGCCTCGATCGAAAAGTTCAAGATGAACGCGGACGGGACAAAACCCGTCAGCCGCTCTGTCCTCGTCAAAGGCCAGGGCATGCTCTGCACCGACGGGATGGACTACGGCGCCGACGGAATGATCTACGTAGCCGACTTCCTGGGCAACGCGGTCCACCAGATATGCCCGAAGACCGGAATGGTCAACACGCTGGCCAAGAACCCCGTGAGCGACGGGACCGGCGGACGCCTGGACAAACCCTCCGAGGCACGCCTGCGAGGCAGGAAGGTATACGTCGCCAATATCGACATCCCGTACGACAATAATGTGGTCGACGTCCCGCACACCATCTCGGTGATCGATCTCGATGAATGCAAAAAATGCAAGGCGGACAAGTAGCGCGCCGCGGCCTGACCGGGCCTGTTTGAACATCGGGCCCCGATTTCTACTGGAAGTCGGGGCTCGTTTTGTTATCATATTTCGACACAGGCTTGTCAGGGGTGGGCGAATGGCTACAATCGTCCTGGAAGTGTGCGATCACAGGCACCCGCATCCGCGGGCACTGGAAAAATACCCGAACAAACGATTGGAATTGTAACTAATGCTGGAAGAACAGCGAAACACGAATAACGATTCGAACAGCGGACACGCGGGATACATGGGAAAAATTCTGGAGGTGGATCTCTCCGAACAAACCATCCGCCCCGCACCCCTCGCCGATAACTTCAGGCAACTGTTCGTCGGCGGGCGCGGGTTGGCGGTAGCACTGCTGTTTCAGCAGTTGAACCGAAGGGCCGTCGCCGCCGGCGATCCGATCGAGGAACTCGGTCCGGTTTCCGAAAACAACGTCCTGGTATTCTGCACGTCGCCGACAACGGGCACGAACGTGCCGACCTCTTCGAGGTTTCACGTGGCGTTCAAGTCTCCTCTGACCGGCGGGGTCGGCTCGTGCAACAGCGGAGGGAAATGGGGCGTCGAGTTCAAGAAAACCGGTTTTGACGCCCTCGTCGTAACCGGACGCTCCAAGAAACCCGCACTCCTCATCATCGACGCCGACGGACCGCGCCTCGAACCGGCGCCGGAAACCAATCCCGCCGACGTGGACGCGGTGACCGACGCGGTTCAGGCAATCACAAGCAAGAAACACAAAGTCATGACGGTCGGAGGCGCGGGCAGAAATCTATCGCCCATCGCGTGCATCATCAACGACCGCGGACGAGCCCTGGGGCGGGGAGGCTCCGGCGCGGTATTCGCCTCGAAAAATCTCCTTGCCATCGCGGTGCGCGGGGAAGAATCCGTCGACGCCTGCGACCCGTCCGGGCTGGACCCGAAGAATATCTCCGGTTCGGTCTACAAAGCGATGGCCAAGCTCCGGGTCGGAAAGATCACAAAGACAAAAAAACAGTTCGGAATCCTCTCGTCCATGGGAACCAACGGGCTGATGGGAATGCTCGCCCAGTACGACGAACTGCTGCACAAGAACTTCCTGGACAACCGCCACGACGAGTCGGATCTCGCGAAGATCCAGGGAGAAGCTTTCCTGCATCACGAAAGCGTCAAAGTAAAAAGCGGCGCCTGCCGCCAATGCCCCATCGCTTGTACGCGGATAACCCGCATCGTCGATGGAGACGGAAACATCGTATCGAGCGGGGAAGGCCCGGAATTCGAGACGGTCTCCCTGCTCGGCGCCAACCTCCACATCTACGATCTCGAAGTCATCACGCAGGCCAACTACCTTTGCAATCGCTACGGATTCGACACGATTTCCATGGGGGGAACCATCGCCGCCCTGATGGAGATCTACGAGAAGGTCGACGCGACCGACCCCTCGCAGCGAACGGACGCCGAAACCGCCCTCATGACGGAGGCCGAACCGTTCGTTTCCCAATACGGCGCGCCCGTGTTCGGAAACGCGCGCTGCCTGGTCCCGCTGGTAGAAGCGGCCGCCGCAAACGCCGGGCTCGGCGAGGCGGTCGCCCAGGGCTCCAGGCGATTGTCTCAGCGGTTCGGCCACGGCGAAGCGTCGATGACGGTCAAGGGCATGGAACTGCCCGCCTACGATCCGAGAGCCACCTGGACGCAGGGGCTTTCCTACATGATGAGCCCCAGGGGAGGATGCCACCTCCAGGGCGGATACTCGGCGCCGCTGGCGTTCTGCGCGGGTTACGGGGAGTTCCCGGGGAACAAGGTGGAGGGCGCGGCGCTGGTGGCGCGGAACGTCTGCTACCAAAACGCGGTTTATGACATTCTGGGCGTATGCGCGTTCACCGGTTTCTCGGTCAGCCTCGACGAGTTCGCGAACATGTTGAACGATGTCGCCGGCGGCGCCCGCAAGGCAAGCGACCTGGAGCATATCGCCAGAAGATGCATCATCCTGGAACGGATCTTCAACCACCGCTGCGGTTTGACGTCCCAGGACGATTGGCTGCCCGAACGATTCTTCGACGACGCGATCACCGTTGACGGTGTCGAAACCAAATGCTCGAGGAGCGATTTTTCACGGATGCGCCACGAATTCTACGAATCGATGGGCCTCGACGAAGACGGGCTGCCCACCGCAAAAACCCTCGACGAAACGCTCCTGCGCGAGTTCCTGCAGCAGATCGACGCCGAAGAGTCGGCCCGGAAGGAAATATGAGCACTGAAAAACAGTTCGATAAACGCGACGTGTACGACGCCATGTACGCCACCGGAAAAGCGATCATGCTCACCGGCGGAAACAATACCCACAGCGGTAATATCTCCTTTCGACACCCCGAGGATCGTGAATCGTTTTTCATGACCACGTCCGGATCTCAGCAGGGCGCCCTCGTGCCGAGCGACATCGTCCCGCTCAAGTTCGATGAAGTCAGTTGGGGCGACGGGCGGGCCTCCACCGAGTCCACCATTCATCGGCGGATTCTATCCATTCCCGGAACGGAGGCGGCGATTCACTGTCACTATCTTTCCGCGACAGAGGCGACTTTCGACACGAAGGAGCACCAGAACTTCCTGGCGTACGATGGAAACGCGGGCGGTCTGGATCGGTTTTCTTTTATCCCCATCGACTGCGCCGGCGCGCACCTCCTGGGACCCGTCTCCTCCGATCACTATCTGGAACCCACGGGCTCCAAGGAAATGGAAGATCGAATTCCCGCGTACCTTGCCGACCGCCCGGTGACCCTCGTGCAGGGGCACGGCCCTTTCGTCCGTGGCGACTGCCTGGCGACCTGCCTGCATTGGCTGGGGCTCGTCGAGGCGTCGGCGAGCCTGAAGATCGCCGCCCGCCTGAGAGGCATCGACACCCGGGCCATATCCGAAAAGATCCGCCAGGACGGCGCGGGCGCCCTGTACCCCGCGACGATCCGGCCGTTCGACGCGTCCGTTCTCGGACAATACGAAACGGACGACGCAAATACCATCTCGGCGTTCAAAGAGCGGGCGCGATTCAACTTCTATAACGCCATTTCGCCCTTCGGCACGGGCTCCATGAGCGAAAAGGTCACGCAAAACGAGATGCTTTACTGCCCGACGGCCGCTGCGCCCGAGGGCTACGAAATCGCTATCCTGCGAACGAATCTCGATGAATGCCCCGAAGACGACTTTGAACTGGCGTTTCACAAGGCGCTCTATCGAAACACCAGCTACAAGACCTGCATGTTCACACTGAGCCCCCTTGCCACCGCCGAAGCGATGGCCGTGATCTTCGAATCTTTCGGACTCGAAGCGCTGACGAATCCCGATTCGGTTTCCATAGATTACGCGGACCCGAAAGACCATCCCGTACTCAAGCCCATCGACGCCGAGGCCATCTACCTGAACCCGCGAGTCGGCCTGGCCAATTCGGACGCCGGTTTCGAGACCATCGCCAACATGCTCCGCTGGCACAAAGGGGCCTGCGTTATCGCCGGGCGGGGCGCCATCGGAGCGGGAAGCGTCTCCCTCGAACAGTCCGCCCATCACGTAGCCTCATTGGAGAACATCGCAAGAATCCGCCAGACCATCCACTACACTCACCGCCTGGCGGGAGCCCCGCCGATCTCGCATTTTGAACCCGTAACGCAGTAACCGAATTGTAAACGACAACATCAACAAACACCTACTCTCTCGTCACCAGCAAGAAACAATACTCTCGCTAACGTTTCGCATCAGCGGTTGCCTCCGACCGTACGCTGAATGCGTTTGTTGTGCATGTCATTCCCCGTAGAGGGACAAGGGTATATACTGGCTTATCAAATTGAAGTGCTTGTCATTTGTAAGCAAATGCAGATCATTCTGTATGGCGTTTTGCGTGATTATCAGATCGGGCACACCAATACCATTGACTCCCTTACGCATGCATGTTATCTGCATCTGCGTGATGTCGTCCCAATCGATTTCAATGGGGTATCTCTTGACTTCCCGAAGCAGGGCTATGAGGCGCTTCTGTTTCCTGACGTGGAGGGCGGGGATGAGTTCCGTGAGAATCAGCTCATTTATTACAATGAGATTCTCCTCAATCAGAAGATCGACAACGTCCAACTCACCTTTCCCTCGAAAGTAGTCGATCCAGACTGAACTGTCCACAAGGACGCTCATTTGCGTTTCCTGAGAGTGTTCAGGTCTATATCGATATCAACCTTCCCTTTGTATTTCTTCAGGCCGCTGATTCTCCTCTTGCGAACGAAGTCCTCCAACGCGCTGATGATGACAGCCGTCTTAGTCTTTTGGTTTGAGAGCTTCATCGCCTTGGTAAGAAGCGGGCCTGGAAGATCAAGCGTGGTTCTCATCTCGTTCTCCTTATGCACGTCTATCGCTGTATATGCATAAATTATATGCACATTAAGTCACATTGTCAACACTTTCTTATGCACAACGACTTCATCGTACGATCATCCAATCCAGCATCGCTTCTTTCGGAGCGGGGGCGGACAACGTGACGGTGAATCCATCGGGGCCCTTCTTGCTGACGGCGCGGTTGGTCAGCCAGGATTGTTCGACAAACACCGCGTAGTCGCCGTCGCTCTCGGCCCGCGGGAAGCGACTGCGGATCGACTTTGCCAACGGGGCGACCGTCACGTTCTTGCCGCGCAAGTTGCGAGAAGGCTTCTTGTCGGCCGACAAACCGGTCACGTCGGTCACCGGTCCGCCCGTGGATACACCCGCCCCGGCGAAATGCAACCGCCCGCTCTTCTTCGAGACGGTTAGTGACGCCTGGCGAGGCGGGAGGCCTTCAGCGCGAGCGTAATGCCACTTGATGGGCTGTTCGGCGTGTGGTTGCTGGAACAGGATTGCGGCGTCGGCGAAGTCGGCTTTGCAGTTCAATCCGACGCCAGTGGCCGCATTTAAGACGATCACGTTGTCCCAGGCCGGTTTCTGCTCCTGCCGCTTCATCACGTCGCCAAGGCTCGATCCGCCGCCGCCTATCGTGAGGGCGGAGCTAACTACTCCCCCCGACCCGATTCGAACGGATTCTCTATGCGGTGTGCGCTACAGCCCGTTTGGTTCGCTCGTCTTGGATGCGATGCATGGCATCGTCATCAAAAAAGCGGGAGTCGCAGGCCTTGCACTTTAAGTGCTGAAGTCGCTTGACGACCAAGCCGTCTTCAAGGGTGCAATTCTCGACGGTCAGAGCCATCTTTTGCGCACCGCACTCTGGACATGGATATGATTTAGACATCGGTACTCTTCTTTGAGGATATGAGGACATAGAAAATATCGACACCCTCTTTCTTGAGAATCTTGCCTTTGGTGTAGATATCGATACCATCAAAAGTCAAACCCTTGATTACATACAATCTTTCCGTCTTCTTCGTTCGGGGATTGCGTGAGCGTAAGGCTTTGAAGATTGCGGGCGCGTTGAGAATAGATTCGTATACCAATTCGGGGGTGAGTGAATCAGTGTACATTTCGCTTTCCGCCTTCTGCGTGAACAGGACGTTTCGAGCAATCACCAATCTCTTTATTCTGACCAGTGTATCCATAACGCCACCTACACACTATGGTAAGATGATGACACATGTGAATCAAGGGCGGATCTTCTTTCTATTCTTCTAGTTCGAACGTTTAAGCTCAACGGCGCGGCTTTTTCGCGTCCGCTGGAGCGTCTTGTTAGGTGTCATCCTCTTCATCGTTGGTGTCATCTTGGTGCAAGGGTGAGTGCTCGGAAAGCACTCTTTCTGCATCTGATGATGGCATCAAAGAGAAAAAGTCGTTGCCACGCTGAACAAATCCATCGGGATCGCCCTCAAACACCTCGTTCAGAACCAAGCTGCACCCTTCACGAGTAATGCTGTCCATAGCGGCGTAATCCCATGAACGTTTGCAGGGCCACGATGCAAGGACGCGCGCTGTTGGCGCAGCTGTCTGATGTTCGGTTAGGCGCTTTTCCAGATTGTCGGTGTAGCCAATCTTTATTCTATTGGGCAACGCTTCTGGCACCAACTGGATTACATAGAAGAACCCCTGGCGTTGGTAAGGCTCAGACTCAGAAGTGATATCAGTTTGGGTGTGGCGTGTTTCATAAAATGCCGCAAGGTGATCAGCATCCTCGCGTGTGATGTAATGAGTCCATTTGGCGTTACTTGTATTTGCGCGACCCTTCTGAATGGAAATGCCAAGCTCGGCGCCATGTCTATCAATAAGTCTGCGAACAGTGGACGGCGCGACATCAAGACGCCTTGCCATCTCCTTGTATGTGACTCTTTCGCTCATTCGCCGGACTCCTCGTGATCACGCCTAAAACTGAATAACGCCCACAGTCGCTGGCGCAGGGTTCATTATCATTTGGGGATTATTTCCCAGGCAAAACTTGGCGGGGCGCAATTTTCCATAATCCCATCCGATCCTTTATAAAGATTCATTTCCACCACAACAAGAAGAAACTCGAAGACTTACAAACGGATTCTTCCCGTTTGGAAATAGGGGAAACAGGAGACACTACCCTATTGTTTATTACCGAACGGATTGACCCCGATGCCTCCCATAATTTGGGCTCCCGGGCGAAGAGGGGCTTGTCAGAACCCTGCGAAAAGCTACAATCGTCTCGTAAGCCAGCGATCCATATGCCGGCCGGTTAACGTTCCGCTCACAGACGTCGTATACGGTGGTGACAATGGAAGACGGACATCACTTTCTCGCGATCGACCTTGGCGCCGAATCCGGGCGGGCGATGCTCGTGACCCTCTCCGACGGGCGGGCGGATATGCAGGAGGTCCACCGCTGGGCCAACCGCCCCGCCGTTCTGGCCGGGACTCGCTATTGGGACCTTCCGTACCTACTGAACGAAATCATCCAGGCATTGAAACTGTGCGCCCAGCGCGATCTGCAATTGACGAGTATCGGCGTCGACACGTGGGGCGTGGACTTCGGTCTGCTCGACAATCGGGGGCGACTGGTCTCGCTTCCGGTGCAATACCGCGACTGTCGCACCGAGGGCATTCACGAATACTCCGAACCGATCATGTCGCGCGAGGAGATATTCCGCCGCACCGGTTGCGAGCCTTGGGCGATCGCATCGCTCTTCCAACTGCTGGCGATGCAGCGCGACGGAGATCGCGCGCTCGAGATCGCAGAAACGTTCCTGAACATGCCCGACCTGATCAACTATTTCCTGACCGGCCGCGCCGTCAGCGAAAAATCCATCGCCTGCACGTCAGGCATGATGGACGTCAACGGATGCTGGGACGCCGGGATCATCGGGGCCTTCGGTCTGAAACGCGGCATGTTCGGCGAACTTGTCGAATCGGGGACAGTGCTGGGTCCGCTGAGCGAGGATGTCAGGCGTCAAGCGCAATTGCCTGAAACACCCGTCATCGCGGTGGCCGGCCACGACACCGACTCGGCTGCGGCGGCGGTCCCGGGCGGGGCGGGCGACTGGGCGTTCCTATCGTGCGGCACGTGGAGCATTCTCGGGGCCTTCATCGACAAACCCGTCTGCACTCCGGAGTGCCTGGCGCTCGGTTTCACCAACGAATACACCTATGGCGGATGGTTCCTGGCGAGGAATATCTCGGGGTTGTGGCTGGTCCAGGAACTCCGCCGCAAGTGGAACACCCCCGCCGACCCGTGGGACTACGACCGCATGACAGCCGAGGCTCGCGCCGCCGAGTATACCGGTTTTCTCGACGTGGCCGATCCGTCGTTGACGGCGCCGGCGGACATGCAGCAGGCACTCGAAGCCCTGCTGGCGGGCTCCGGTCAGCCGCGGGCGAAAACGCCGGGGCAACTCGTGCGATGCGTCCTGACGTCGCTGGCGATGGAGTATAACAATCGCCTGGAGACGATATCGAAACTGACCGGGCGGAGTTTCGATTCGCTATACATGGTCGGCGGGGGGATAGCAAACACGCTGCTGTGCCAATTGACCGCCGATGCGTGCGGGATAAGCGTCCAAGCCGGGGCGCCGCAGTGTACGTCGCTGGGCAACGCCCTTGTCCAGGCCGCGGCGATGGGAATAATCGACTCACCCCGCGCCATCCGCGGCGTTATGCGCAAATCAACCGAAATCACCGACTACCATCCGCAGGCAGCGGACCTGTGGGCCCGGAAACGCGACGGCTACGCGAAACTCATATCGCGGAGATAACAGGAGAATACCGGCAATGGTCAGAGCACGTTCTTCAGCGGCGACGGAACTGAAAGACTCGACCTCCAGCCCGCCCCGCACGGTCACCTTCGGCGTTTGCAGCCCGGCCGATCCGCGCATCGACGGCGCCAGCCGGCAGCGGGCGTCAAACATCATCGCCATGGTCGCCGACACGATCGCCCGCAACGTCAAGATGCCCGACGGGGCGCCGGTAAACGTGGTGTTCTCCCGCACGCTTATCGACAACGAAAAACAGGCCGACACGATCGCCCGCCAGTTCCGCCAAGCCCAGGTCGACGCTATTGTCTGCTGCCCCGACACCTGGGCGTTCGCCCAACTCACGCTGATAAGCCTCCTGGCACAGTTGCCCGGCGATATTCCCGTGAACATCACCTGCGGAAACAGCGCGCCCAAGCCCGGAGTGGTCTTCGCCCATTCGGTCAACGGCGCACTGGCCCAGGACGGGCGCCTGACCGCGCTGAACGTGGGCTCCTGGCCGGACACCGGGAAAAATCCGCAAATGACCGCCCCCACCCGAGACGCCCTGGTCGACTGGTGCTACGCGGCGCTGACCTGTGCGGGCCTCAAAGGGCGCCGCGCCGTGGTCTTCGGGCACGATTCAATGGGCATGGAAACGGCGATGGCCCACATAATCCCGACCCGCAACACGCTGGGCCTGGAGATCACGCGCCTGGACATGAAGCTTCTGTCGGACATGCTGCTTCGCGGCGCCTACAGCAAGAAGGAACTAAAGGCACTCGACGCCTGGATCCGCGGGCACGTGGGAAAGCGCCTGGACCTTTCCCAGCCAAACGGCGAGAGAAACTACCTCCGCGGACTGGCGATGTACCTGATCATGCGCGACCTGCTGGCGGACGTCGACGCGGTGGCTGGAGGGTTCATGAACCAGCTCGAGTGGGGCTCGGACCCGCGCTGCACCCCCCTTCCGATCTGCGATATCGCCGAATCGCTCCTCAATACCAGCTTCGACCATAACGGTCCGAAGCAGCCCCTGGCGTTCGGCACGGAAGCCGACGTCCAGGGCATGATCACCATGCTGGTTTCCAGTTGGCTGGCCGGAGGGAATCCGCCCCTGTTCATGGACTTCCGCAAGGTATGGGAACCGTCCGAAATCCAGGCGCTGGCAAGGAAACTCAAAGTGCCTTTCACAAGCAAAACCCCGTGGGCGAAAACCGGTTTCGTCGACGGCGACAATTCGGGCTCGGCGTCGCTGGATTGGGCGGCAAAGCGGGGCGCCTCGGTCGCGTCGATCATGAAGAACATCTCGATGCCCGGAGCGGAACTGTATTACTTCCCCGGAGGGGGAAACAGCGTGACGTTCATCAGCCCCGGCGGGCTGGAAGGGATCGCCGCGCGGCTCGCTTACAGCCAGCTATCGGGCATGTTCACGATGATCTGGGACGAGGCGGCGACGATAAAGCTGCCCGCCAAACTCGCCGGCGCGGTGGCCCACAGTTCCAACATCACCTGGCCTCATTCGTGGATAGTTCCCAAATACGCCACCATGACCGAGTACAAGCAGTACGCCCCGGCCAATCATTTCCACATGATCCAGGGGCTGCCCGTCGCCCGCCTTCAGCATTGGATGGACCTTACCAACGTGCTGTCGAGCACACCGTGGCGGAAGCGCCCGAACTTCATCGAAGGCGTCGACCGCCCCCTGCCGCTCCTGCACGTGCTGAACGGCGGAAGCGAACCAACCAAGCGCCTACGCGCCGGACGATAGCGTGCGAGATATTGTGAGAACAAACCGAATCCATAGCCTGATCGCGTGCCTGATCGCGTGCATGATCGCGACGTCCGCCCGGTCCGACGATTTGCGCAATGTTGAAACGGGGCTGGTAATGCCTTCGCTCAAATACGCCGACCAGCCTTACATCGCAGTTACGCGAACCGGGCGGTGGGTTTGCGTGCTGACTACGGGCAAGGGCAAGGAAGGCGCCGGGGGACAGCACGTGGCGGCCGCCGTCAGCAACGATCGGGGCAAGACCTGGTCGAAACTGGTTGCGATCGAATCGCCTGCCGGTCCGGCGGCTTCATGGGCGTGCCCGCTGGTGACGAAGTTCGGGCGAATCTACGCCTTTTACACTTACAACGGCGACAGTATCCATCTCGGCCGCGACGACACCCACGGGTGGTACGCCTTCAAGTACTCCGACGACGGCGGGCTCACCTGGTCGGCGCGGCGCTACCGCCTGCCCATACGCACCACCGCCTGCGATACGATCCGGCGTAAAGGCAAGGTCGTCCATCATTTCTGGGGCATATGCAAGCCGATCGCAGTCGGCGACATGGTTTACTTTTCGTTCACTAAACTCGGCAAGTATTTTCTGGGCGATGGTGAGGGGTGGATGTTCCGGAGCGACAATATTCTCACCGAGAAGGACCCAACGAAGATTCGCTGGGAAATGCTGCCCGAAGGCAAGAGCGGAATAAAGCACCCCGACTTCGGATCGGTGCAGGAAGAGCACAATCTCGCCGCACTGTCCAAACAAGGACACCTGGCATGCGTTTATCGCACAACGAAAGGTTTTCCCGCGATCTCCTACACCCGCAACAGCGGGCGAACCTGGTCGGCGCCGGAGGCTATGCGATATTCACCCGGCGGGCGCATCATCCGCCACCCGAGAGCCTGCCCCAAGATATGGCGATGCGGTAACGGGAAGTTCCTCTTCTGGTGTCACCAGAACGGTGGTAAGACCTACACAAACCGCAACCCCGTATGGCTCTGCGGCGGTATCGAGGTCGATGGTGCAATCCGCTGGTCGCAACCCGAAGTCCTGCTGTACCACGATAATCCGAAGAAGCGAATGAGCTACCCGGACCTGATCGAAATAAAGGGCCGATACTGGGTGACCGAAACGGAAAAAGAAGTCGCCCGCGTCCACGAGATCGATCCGTCCCTGCTTGAGGGCCTCTGGTCGCAGTTCGACCGCAAGCCCCCCGCCAAACACGGACTGATCGTCGATCTAGCCGACAAACAACTCGCCGCGGTCAAACGTAATGGCGCTGCAATGCCGAAACTGCCCGACCTGTCCAAACGCGGCGGTTTTACGATCGACATGTGGATCCGAACAGGCAACCTGAAAGGCGTGCAGGCGATCGTCGATTCTCGCCATGGCGGTAAGGGCAGGGGCCTGACGATAACTGAAACCAAGGATGGAACACTGGCCCTGGCGTTCAGCGACGGCGCCCGCGGCGGCGCATGGAACGTAGATAAAGGACTCCTGAAAACCGGGCGGTTGCACCACGTCGTATTCATCGTCGACGGCGGGCCGGGCGTAATCAGTTGCGTGGTCGACGGGCGATTCTGCGACGGCGCCACGCACGGGCGACAGTTCGGATGGGGGCGATTCGACCGAAAGATCGGCGCCATCGGAGGCGGCAGGCTCAAGATTCCCGCCGGCGCCGGCGCAAACATCACGCGACTGCGCATCTACAACCGCTATCTCCGCACGAGTGAAGCAGTCGCCAACTTCCGCGCGGGGGCCGCTTAAGCCTGCACACGTCGGATTAGAACTCAAGGCCTTCACCCTTTGCATAGCAGCATTATATCCGATAGGGTATAAAGACGGATGGTTTCCCGGGCAGCAAAACAGAATGGCGTCATTAAGCAGCAATATTATACTCGACAGGGATGGCGGCATGGGCTGGAAAGGTTAAGGCGGATAATATGGCACAGGGCATATACATCGCTGGCGCCGAGGCATGCAGCGGCAAGTCGGTTGTCGCGTTGGGAGTTGTCGAGCATTTGGCGGCGCGGGGTCATCGGGTGGGATTCTTCCGCCCGATCGTACGCGCCGGTGCGGCTCCGGACAATCTGATTCACCTGATCGCAACGCGATACGGCCTCGACCCCGACTACGATCGCTACTGGGGAGTCACCCACGAAACGATGCGCCGGCTCGTATCCGACGGTGATATAGACGAAATGCACAGCCGCATCATCTCCAAATACCGGGCTATCCAGGGCGACTACGAATATATCGTATGCGTCGGAACGGATTATACCGGGGTCGCCGCCCCGCTGGAGTTCGACTTCAACGCGGACATCGCCAACAATCTGAACTGCCTGGTCCTGCCCGTGGTCAACGCCGCCGGCAAGAACCCCGCCCAGATAACCGCCGCGGTCGGAGTGATGCTCGAATCACTCGAAACGCAAAACTGCGATGTGCTGGCCATTGTCGCCAATCGCACAAACGCCGGGCAACTCCAGACCGTCCGCGATGCGATGAACGACAGCAACAGCGTGGCGGTTCTCGCCTACGTGCTTCCCGAAGAGCCCCTGCTGTCGAAGCCCACCGTTGGTGAAATCGCCGACGCCCTGGACGCTGAACCGGTCAACCCGAACAGAGAGGGCCTCATCCGCAAAGTCGACTCCATTATAATTGCCGCCATGCAACTGCCCAATGTCATGGACCATATCGAGGACGACTGCCTGATAATCACGCCCCGCGACCGCGCCGAGGTCGCCATCGGCGTCATTCTCGCCGATGCGGCCACCACTTATCCCCGAGTCTCGGGCCTGCTGCTGACCGGAGACCTCCCGCCCGTTCCGCAGGTCCATCGCCTGCTCGACGGTCTAGGCAAGAGGCGGGTTCCCATACTCGTGGTAAAGACCGACACGTTCACCGCCGCGATGCGGGCAGCGGCGGTCGTCGGAACAATCAAGCCCGAGAACGAACGAAAAATCGCCATCGCACTCAGCCTCACCGAAACTCATATGCCCCTGGCGGAACTCGACGATCGCCTCGCCGTCCCGCAATCCGACCGAATGACGCCCCTGATGTTCCAGTACGAACTCCTGCACCGTGCCCAGGCCGACCGCAAGCGGATCGTCCTGCCCGAAGGCACGGACCCGCGAATACTGCGGGCGACTGAAATATTGATCCTCCGAGATGTCGTCGATATCACGCTGCTTGGCGATGAAGAGGAAATTCTCTCGGCTGCGGGGGCACTGGGCGTTTCGATCGAAGGCGCCGACATCATCGATCCGCTCAACTCGCCCTTGCGTGAAGGCTTCGCCCAGCGATATGTCGAACTCCGCAAGCACAAGGGCGTCGTGCCCGACGCCGCCCGAGACGCCATGACCGACGTCAGCTATTTCGGAACGATGATGGTCCAGGAAGGGCTCGCCGACGGTATGGTCTCCGGCGCGGCGCACACCACCGCACACACGATCCGGCCGGCGTTCCAGATCATCCGCACCAAGCCAGGATGCGTGCTGGCCTCCAGCGTATTCCTGATGTGCCTCGAGGACCGCGTAGTCGCCTACGGAGACTGCGCGATCAACCCCAACCCCACCGCCGAGCAGTTGGCGCACATCGCCCTCAGCTCAGCCGAAACCGCCCGCATGTTCGGTATCGAGCCCCGGGTGGCGATGCTGTCGTACTCGTCGGGGAAATCGGGCAAGGGCGAAGATGTCGACCGCGTTCGACAGGCCACCGAAAAAGTGCGCGAGCTTGCTCCCGACCTGAAAGTCGACGGACCGATGCAGTACGACGCCGCAGCCGACCTGGGCGTGGGCGCAGCGAAAATGCCCGACAGCGAAGTAGCCGGACGCGCGACAGTATTCATCTTCCCCGACCTCAACACGGGCAACAACACCTACAAGGCCGTCCAGCGTACAGCCGACGTCGTGGCGATCGGCCCGGTAATGCAGGGGCTCAACAAACCGGTAAACGACCTTTCCCGCGGATGCACCGTCCCAGACGTGGTAAACACCGTGGCGATCACGGCGATCCAGGCGCAATCCTGAAAGCCCGCGCAAACATACTTGACGCTCACCGGCCGGCGCGTACGATAGAAGGCGCCAGTCAACGAATCCGGGTAAGGAGAACAATTATGCGCATGATGTTATTGGTGACGTTCCCGACGGCGAAGTTCAACGAGTTGTGCCGCCAGGGACAGATCGGACCGAAGATCGCAAGTATCATCGAGGACACTAAGCCCGAGGCGATCTACTTCGGTAAGGGCGCCGGCGGACAGCGAGGGGCGATTGTGATCGTCGACGTCCCGACGCCGGCGGACCTCTCGCAAGTCAGCGAACCGTGGTATCTGACGTTCGAGGCCCGCATCGAAACCAGCATTTGCATGCTGCCCGAGGACGTCGGGAAGATCGACATGGACGCCCTGGTCGAAAAGTACGCCTGAGGCCGCAAGTAGCGGCAAATCCCAGCCGCACTGCAGTTGAAAGCCCGCGCACGAACAAGGCCCGCCACTATTGTGACAGGCCCTGTCTCATACGAGACCGACGGGATTCGAACCCGCAACCTCCGGATCGACAGTCCGGTGCTCTAACCAAATTGAGCTACGGTCCCGTTCGTCTTTTCACCGCAGAAGGCCCGGCGACCGCCAACTGCGGGTCACGTAATATACATCTTATCGCCCCAGTGTCAATACCGCTTGCGTCAAAAGTTCAAAAAAGTCAGCCGTACTCGAGCTTGAAGATGTGTGCGGAAAGACAGGCACACCAGCGGCGCACCGCGGCGCCGGCGGCGGTTGACCTCTCTATGCGATGCAGAAAGTGTTCTGGTTGCATGGTTCCCGAACTCTATTTTACGGGTCGAATACCACCAGACACGTAACGAGTCCGCCAGTGCAAAATGAGTCGATATAAGCCGTCCGCCGTTAAGCCAATTACCCACCGCTGCCCATCGCCAGCCGTCAGGCATATTCGGCTACGCCGTCGTATTCAAAGGTGTCGGCCCAGAGACTTGGGCCTCGGGCGATGGCGACCCGTTCGGCCTGCTGGAGGTGATCGAGATACTCGGCCAGTTCCACGTTGTTGAACTGCGATAGAAACTCGGGGTCAGCGGTTCGGTTGAATTGAAGTATGCCGTCAATAAGTTCGCGTTTAGTCATTCCAATTGCCTCAATATCCCTGTGGCGCCACCAGTCCCTTGGGGGTCTGATATTCCTTATCGTCCGGGGACACCGCGAAGCTTTAGACGAATCGCCAGTCGCCGATCACTCCGGTAGCACCGAGAGGCAAGTAACGACTTTACCCCAAAAGGCTCAAAACCAAACAAAGGGGTCAGGATTTTTTTGGCTACTTGCTGGGCTTCTTTCTGGTCTTTTTGCGTTTTGCGCCCCAGGGTTCCACCAGGGCCCGTTTGGCCCAGGTGTCGTATAGGGCAATCATTTCGTTGAGTTTTTCGGGCATTTTCTTCGACAGGTCGTTCAGCTCCGTGCGATCGGCGGACATGTCGTAGAGTTCCCACTTACCGCCATGCACAGCGACGATCTTCCATTTGCCCAAGCGCACCGCGCGATTGCCCTCGTGCTCGAAGTAGATCGCCCCGCCACGATCGAACGCCTTGCCCTCCAGCAGCGGGCGGAGGCTCCTGCCCTCGGGGGGGATGATCTTGGCGCCCTTGAAAGTTTTCGGGTACGCGGCGCCCGAGATGTCGGTGCAGGTGGCCATCACGTCGACGAGATGGCTCGGTTCGGTTACCAACTTTCCGCGGAGGTCTGCGGCGATTCCCTCAGGCCAGTGGGCGACCAGAGGAGTTCCCGCCCCGCCTTCATGGACCCAGTGTTTGTAGCGGCGGAACGGCGTGTTGGAAGCGTTTGCCCAGCATGCTCCGTACAGGGAGAACGACTCGGCCGTTCCGCATACGCCCTTTCCGTTGTCGCGCCCCATATTGCCCCCCTCTGCGCACCCGCCGTTATCCTGCAGGAAGAGTATCAGCGTGTTCTCGTAGACGCCCAGCTTTTTCAGCTTCTTGACAATCTTGCCGACGTTCTGGTCGACGCTGTCGATCATGGCTGCATAGGTCGCCATGCGAAGGTCCTGGTTGTCCTTCTGCTTGTCCGACAAGCTGTCCCAGGCGGGTATGCCCTGCCCGCGCGGCGAGAGGGACCATCTCTTGTCGATCATACCGAGTTCAATCAGTCTGGCGCGACGGCGCTTGCGTATCTCGTCCCATCCGATCTTGTACTTTCCGCGGTACTTTGCGATATCCCGGGGCTTTGCCTTCAGTGGCCAGTGCGGCGCGTTGAACGCGAGATACCAGAAGAACGGTTTACCCTGGCCAGCGGCGTCGGTCATGAACTTCAGGCCTTCATCCGTCCAGGCGTCGGTGGAGTACCAGCCATTCGGCGGATCGTTCTTGTTATCGTAGAGGATCTTCTCGTCGCGAACGACCTGGCGCATGCCCCTGGACATCGACGTCCGGAAGTAGAAGCCCCCTCCCTGCGGGCAACTGTAGCAATGCGTAAATCCGCGTCCGAGCGGGCGCCACGACTGCTCCTTGGCCCCGACGTGCCACTTGCCCGTGGTGAAGGTGTAATACCCCGCCGGACCCAGCACCTCGGCGATCGTAACGCAGCGTCCGGTGAGCCTTCCGCGGTAGCCCGGATGCGCGGGCCCGCGATCGCCTGTCATGTGCCCGACGCCCGCCTGGTGCGGATACAGGCCCGTCAGCAGGCTCGCGCGGGTCGGGCAGCATCGACCGGTATTGTAGAACTGCGTGAACCGCAGCCCCCCTGCCGCGAGAGAATCGAGATTCGGCGTGCTGATCTCGCTACCGTAGCAACCGAGGTCGGAGAACCCCATGTCGTCGGTCATTATCAGGACGATGTTCGGTTTGCCTTTGCCCGTCGGCGCCGCGCCGGCGAATCTCGCAGCCGCCATCGTCGCGGCGCCCATACCAATCGCGGCAAGAAAATCGCGCCTGCCCAGAATCGCTTTGTCCATGTTATTTCACCGCCTCGGATATCATAACCCAGTCCGGCCGATCCTTCCAGAGCGGACTTCGCACTTGACGCGGCGGGACTTTTACAATACCATGTCTGCTCGCCGGTTGGGGCGGCCGATGACGCCAAACCGTCCAACGGCGAAACGGGCCCTTAGCTCAGTTGGTTAGAGCAGGGAACTCATAATTCCTTGGTCGCAGGTTCGAGTCCTGCAGGGCCCATGAAACCAACCGCCCCAAAGGGCGGTTGGTTTCATAGAGCAGGTGAGCGGTTGAACAGGTGATCAGGTGAAACGACAACGACAGAACCTGACGACCAACAGGACAATCGAGAACATTGCTCACCTGCGGTCTCCTGGCCCTGAGCAAGCGAAGCGACCGCAAGGGTGTTCACCTATTCACCTGCTCAAAGGGATTTCTCAAAGGCTACTGCGCGAGCGCCGCAAGTAGCGGCAACTGACACACAAGACAACACAAAGCGACGGTTTGTCCTTGCGTTTTCTTTGAGTGTGCGGTTAGTCTTCCGGTTATGAATCGCCTCTACCCGATCGTCGCCTTGCTGATCGCCACATCTTCGCTGTTGAGCGCGGCGGCCGACAAGACTCCGCTCCAACTTCGGGAACTCAAAGCGCGCATCGAGCATGACTCCGAAGGCAAGATCGTTGGCGTGTACCTTACTGGCTCTAAAGCCCTCGCCGACGACGATCTGGCTGTGCTGAAGGGGCTCGCTTCGCTCCGCTGGCTGCGACTGGCCCGCACGAAGATAAGCGACCGCGGGCTGGAGCATCTGGCGGGGTTGGTGTCGCTGGAGGCCATTGATCTCGAACGCACCCGCATCACCAATGACGGGCTGAAGCATCTTTCCGGACTTGCCAAACTCAAGAGCATCGGCCTGTACGGGCTGGAGGTAGATGACGTCGGATTCGCCCACCTGAAATCGCTGACCAAACTCGAAGCGCTCTACCTGAAGATCACCGATGCGTCCATGGGGCACCTGGCCGCGATGACCGCCCTTACCACGCTCAATCTCAACCACTCGAGTATCACAGATGCCGGGCTCGTTCACATTTCCGGTCTGAAGGGTCTGCAGACACTTGTGCTGAGCGGTACGAAGGTCAAGGGCCCGGGGCTCAAACATCTTGCGGGCCTGTCGAAGATCGAGGTTCTCCGGTTGGAATTCATCGACATCGGCGACGACGCCCTGTCGCATCTGGAGGGGCTCAAGAGTCTCAAGGAATTGTATCTCCTTGGGTCTAACGTCACACCTGGAGGCGTCGAGAAGTTGAAGGCCTCGCTGCCGCGCACGAAGATTTTTCCCGATCCGATCCAGATTACGTCACTGCAGTTGGGCGGATGGCAGACAACCGATGAGGAGCTGCAACGCCTGGGCAAGCTCAAGGGGGTGCGATTCATGGCGATCAACGCAACGCGGATAACCGATGCGGGCCTGGTGCATCTCAAGGGGCACACATCGCTCGAGACGCTCAACCTGGCCAATACAAAGATCACTGACGCCGGGCTGGAGCATCTGGCCGGGCTGACGAAGCTGCGGTGGTTGAGCCTGTACGGTACGCCGATCACCGACAAGGGTCTGGCGACCGTGACGAAGCTGGGCGGTATCGAATCTCTTTTCCTGTTCCGCACGAAGATCACCGACGGCGGGCTGCTCGTGCTCAAGGGGCTGCCGAAGCTCAAGACGCTCGACATCGCCGGTACAAAGATCACCGACGCGGGGCTGGAGAATATCGCGAAGGCCGCCGACCTGAAATCGCTCAACGTTACCGCCGCGCCGATAAGCGATGCGGGGCTGGTGCATATCGCCAAACACAAACACCTCAAGTCGCTGAGCCTCTACGAAACGCACATTACCGACAAGGGCCTGGCGCACCTTACCGGCCTGAAGGAACTGGAGAATCTCTACCTGTACCACACACAGGTGACCGACGCGGGTCTGGCGCATATCGCCGGCCTGGTGAAACTCAGGCGCCTGGAGCTTTCCCGCACGGGGGTAACCGACGCCGGCCTGGAGAAACTCAAAGCGCTCACCGCTCTCGAGGCGCTGATGCTGAACGGAACGCAGGTGACCCGGGCGGGCGTAAAAGACCTGAAGAAGACGCTGCGCCGGACGAAGATCACAACCGTCACCCCTGCTCAGTGAAGACCGTCAGGGAAAAACCGCTCAACCGCTCGGCGATCTGCTTGATGTGGTCTTTATCGGGGGGGTCGATGTCTCGCGACGGGTCGTCGCGCCCCAGCCGCGCATACTTCGCAGCGGCAAGACGGTGATAGGCAAGCAGCCTCACGGCCACCACGTTATCCAGAGATCTGATGAACTGGCCCGCGGCATCGATGTCCCGCGCCGAATCGTTCAGTCCCGGGACGATCGGCATGCGGATTTCGATGTCCACGCCGCACCCGCCCAGTCGACGGAGATTGTCGATGATCAGATCGTTTGACGCGCCGGTGTGTTTTTCGTGGGCGCCCGGGTCGACGTGCTTGAGATCGTAGAGCACCAGGTCCGCATGCGCCGCAGCCGCGGTCAGCGTTTCCCACGGTACGTGCCCGCTGGTGTCGAGGGCGGTATGGAAGCCTTCGGAGCGGCACTGTCGCAAGAGCGCCGTCACGAATTCGCCCTGGATGAGCGGTTCGCCGCCGGAGATCGTAACCCCCCCGCCGGACGTCTTGTAGAACGGGGCGTCTTTGCGCACTTCGGCCATCACGTCTTCGACGGTGACCTCCCGCCCGATCATCTCCAGCGCCCCGGAGAAGCAGCCCGCGGCGCATTTCCCGCAGCGGGTGCATAAGTCGCGATTACATTCGCAGATGCCTTGCTCATCGATCCGCAGGGCGCCGGCGGGGCAGGCCTCGACGCACGCGCCGCAGCCGATACATTTATCCGGCGAGATCGCCAGTTCCGCGGTGGTTTCGAGCGATTCGGGGTTGTGGCACCAGATGCATCGCAGAGGGCAGCCTTTGCAGAACACGGTAGTGCGGATGCCAGGTCCGTCATGCACGGCGAACTTCTTGATGTCGAATATCCGGCCCGTCGGGGCCTCTGTACTGTCCACGGTCATAATTCTCCCGAAAACATTATACAGCATCGGCGCGGCTGCCTGTAGAACCGCAGCGGTCCACCTGCCCCACAACCGCGGTCAGGAGGCCCGGCGACGACAGCGGGAGCATTACTCTCCGCGGCCACTGCAACGAGTGATTCGGCGTCCCGGCCGGGCTATTCACGGGCTTCGGTCTTTCGCGGAGGGGGCTTCCTTTTCTTCTTTGCAGGCAGAGGCGTATTCGCCAGGCGATTGCGAGCGGAGGCATCGATACTACTCAACCACCGGGCGGCGAATGACCGCATCTCCTTCTCCCGATCGGCTACCGCGGGCTTACCGCAGAGGTTCTTCGTTTCCAGCGGATCGGTTTCCCTGTCGAAAAGCATGTCGCCGTGCTTGCGGAAATCCCAGCGTGCATACCGCCTGCCGGGCGCCTGCCACATGCCCAGCTTGTACCTACGAGCGATTACCGAAATCTGCGACCAGTTCTCCGAGACTATATACTTCCTGCCCAGCGCCTTGCCGGTTTTCAGCACCGGCGCCAGACTCATCCCGTCCAACTTCCCCGCCCCTTCCGGACGCTTCACGCCTGTCAGTTCCAGGATCGTCGGATACACGTCCAGCAGCCCCACGAGGTCCTCGCGCACGGCGCTCTTGAACTTTCCGCCCCAGCGAAATATCAGCGGTACGCGAAGCGTGTCTTCGTACACGTTGTGGCCCGGCGCGCACTTTTCGACCATCCCATGCCCTCCCACAAAGTCACCGTGGTCCGACGCGTAAATTACAATCGTATTTTCGTCGAACCCCAGGCGCTTTAACTCGGCGAGCACGGCCCCGATGTGATGGTCGATCTCGCTGACCAACGCATAGTAATAAGCGACGTACCGCCTGTAGATCGCATGGTCCTTCGCCGCCGTCCCGCAGTTCCACGGCGTGGTGGTTTTCTTCCTCCAGTTACGCAACGCGGGGGGCAGGTTCTCGACCGGTTCGTCCAGATTCGCCGGCAGCTTGATCTTGTCGACATCGTAGAGTTTCGCCCACTGCGGCAGCGGCGCATACGGTTGGTGGGGATAGATGAACGAACACCAGCAGAAGAAGGGTTTGGCTTGCCCGGTCGATTCGGCCTGCTTGCACTGCCGCAGAAACTCGATGGTCTTGCCCGCCGCGTAAGCCGTCGTCCGATTGGCCGGACTGGTCCGGGAAAGGCGCGACATCAGTGATGCGCTGTGGCTGCCCTTGAAATCGCGCTCGTGCGATTCGAACTGCCCGCGTTCGCGGATCCAGTCGCCATAGTTCTCATCGGATGGGTCCAGCCTGGGCGATATCGTTGTGGCCGAACTATCCCAACCACCTTCCCGCACACCGCGGGCCAGGTGCATTTTACCGAACGCACCGGTGCGATAGCCGGCGGCCCGCAGCAGCTTGTGCAACGGAAGCAGCTTGTCCGGATTGGGCGGGGCATCGCTATTGTGCAGGACACCGGTGGTTCGAGGGTACAGGCCCGTGAACATCGCCGTCCGCGAGGGTACGCAGATACCGTCCGGACAATACGCCCGGGTAAACCGTACGCCCTGGGCGGCAAGACGGTCCAGGTGCGGTGTACGCACGATTTTGTGCCCTTCGCAACCCATCACGCCGGCATTATGCTGATCGCTGAACAGCAGCAACACGTTAGGTCGCCCGGCGCCTTTGTCCACGGCGCCCAGCACGGGCCCAACAGCAAGCGCGGCGCCGAGGACACCAGCCGACTTCAAGATTTCACGTCGCTTCGGCATCAGATATCCTTCCGCATTTGCGGGTCATCAGGCGTCAGTATTCTTTCATCTCGGCAGGTTGTCAACGACGAACGAAACCTGAACCAGGAAATCCGGGGAAAACGCTCGGGCGATCACGAAGCCTTGCAATGACCGCCCGGGTCGCTATTATGGCGTTTTTGACGCCCTGATTAAGGAAATAAACCATGCCTGACGCTGATATCGGTCTGATCGGACTGGCTGTAATGGGCCAGAACCTCGTCCTGAACATGAACGACAAAGGCTACTCGGTGGCGGTGTTCAATCGCACGGTGAGCAAGGTCGCCGACTTCAAGGCCGGCGAGGCCCTGCATCGCGACGGGATAATCGCCACGCACTCGATCGAAGAGTTCGTCTGCGCCCTTAAGCGCCCCCGCCGCTGCATGCTGCTGGTCAAGGCCGGCGCCGCAGTCGACGCCTTCATCGACAAGCTCATCGAGCATCTCGAACCGGGCGATATCATCATCGACGGCGGGAACAGCAACTTCAACGACACTAACCGCCGCACCACGTACGTGGAGTCCAGGGGGCTGCTCTACATCGGTACGGGCGTCTCGGGCGGTGAGGAAGGCGCCCGCCACGGACCAAGCATGATGCCCGGAGGCAGCGACGCGGCGTGGCCTCACGTTAAGGAGATATTCCAGGCCGTCTCCGCCAAATCCGACACCGGCGAACCCTGCTGCGACTGGGTCGGGCGGGACGGCGCCGGGCACTTCGTCAAGATGGTCCACAATGGTATCGAATACGGCGACATGCAGTTGATATGTGAAGCGTACGCGATGATGAACGCCATCGGTATGACGCCCGCGGAAATGCACGATGTCTTCGCCGAATGGAACGAGGGCGTTCTCGACAGCTACCTCATCGAAATCACGCGCGACATTCTGGGCAAGACCGACGACGAGACCGGTAAACCGATGGTCGATGTGATACTCGACACCGCAGGGCAGAAAGGCACGGGCAAGTGGACGGGCATCACCGCCCTGGAACTCGGACAACCGCTGACACTGATCGGAGAAGCGGTATTCGCCAGATGCCTCTCGGCGATGAAGGACCAGCGAGTGGCGGCTTCGGAGAAGCTGCGAGGCCCGAAAATCACGTTCAAGGGCGACCGGGGCAAGTTCGTCGACGATATTCGCCAGGCCCTCTACGCCAGCAAGATCGTATCGTACGCACAGGGTTATCAACTGCTCGAAGCGGCGGCTGAGGAATACGGGTGGGACTTGAACTATGGTGGTATCGCACTGATGTGGCGAGGCGGGTGCATTATCCGCAGCCAGTTCCTGGGCAAGATCCGCGACGCCTTCAAGAAGCGCAAGCCCGCGGCGAACCTGCTGCTCGATCCGTATTTCAAGAGCGCCATCCGCAAGGCCCAGACGGCCTGGCGGCGCACGGTTATCAAGGCGGTAAAGCTCGGCGTGCCCGTACCGGCGTTCAGTGCGGCGCTGGCGTATTACGACGGATACCGCTCGGCGCGCCTGCCCGCCAACCTGCTGCAGGCCCAGAGAGACTACTTCGGCGCACACACGTACGAACGCCTCGACAAGCCCCGCGGCGAATTCTTCCACACGAACTGGACAGGAACCGGCGGCGACATCACCGCAAGCACCTACGACGCCTGAGGCGATCATGAACGAGCTATTTGATATCACCGGCAAGTGCATCGTGATAACCGGCGGCGCGGGCATCCTGTGCGGACAGATGGCCAGATCGCTCGCCCAAACCGGAGCGAGCGTGGCGATACTCGATCGCAACCTCGCCGGCGCCCGCGAAGTTTGCGACCAGATCGCAACCGGAGGCGGAAAAGCCGTCGCGATCGAATGCAACGTGCTCGAAACCGGCAGCGTCGCACGCGCCGTCGAACAGGCAATCGAGCAGCTCGGACGCATCGACGTGCTCGTCAACGGCGCCGGGGGCAACAAACGCGAAGCCACCTGCGTACCGCCCGAGACGTTCTTCGATCTCGACCCCGAAGCCATCAAGTGGGTATTCGAGCTGAACTGCATGGGCACGATCCTGCCGTCTCAGGCGGTCGGCAGGCACATGTCCGACCGCGGCGAGGGCGTGATAATAAACATCTCGTCGATGTGCGCGTTCACGCCGCTGACGCGAATTGCCGCCTACTCCGCCGCCAAATCCGCCGTCAGCAACTTCACACAGTGGCTCGCGGTTAACCTCGCGCAGAACCACTCGCCGGAAATCCGCGTAAACGCCATCGCCCCGGGCTTCTTCCTGACCGAGCAGAACCGCTTCCTCCTGACCGGCGAAGACGGGGCGCCCACCCATCGCGGGCAGCAAATAATCGATCATACCCCCATGGGCCGCTACGGACAGGCTGAGGAACTCGCCGGAACGCTGATCTGGCTGATCTCCGACGCCGCGAAGTTCGTGACCGGAATTGTCGTGCCCGTCGACGGGGGATTCAGCGCATATTGCGGAGTCTAAACAATGAGCGACCACGTTGAGCAGTTGAAGGGGCTGGCGAAGAACGCGGATTTCTTCATCGGGATAGATTCCGACGGATGCGCGTTCGACTCCATGGAAATCAAGCAGAAGGAATGCTTCACGCCAAACGTGATCGAGCACTGGGGGCTCCAACCGGTGGCGAGATACGCCCGCGAGGCGTGCGAGTTCGTGAATCTCTATTCCCGCCAGCGCGGTTGCAATCGATTCATCGCGCTGGTCAGCGATCTGGACTTCATCGCCGAGCGCCCCGAAGTTCAGCGCCGCGGCTTCACGCCGCCCAATATCGATCCGCTGCGACAGTGGATCGCCGAAGAAACGCGGCTCGGCGAACCCACGCTCGAAAAGGCGGTGGAGGCAACCGGCGATCCGCTTCTCACACGGGCGCTGAACTGGTCGCGGTCCGTCAACGCCACCGTAGAACGAATCTGCAAAAACGTGCCGCCATTTGCTTTCGTACGCGAGAGCATCGAGGCGATCGGCGATCGCGCCGACGTGGTGGTCGTTTCGGCTACACCATTCGAAGCACTCGACCGCGAGTGGCGAGAGCACGATCTGGAACAATACGTGGAAATGATCTGCGGGCAGGAAATGGGAAGCAAGAAAGAGCATCTCCAGTACGCCGCATGCGGGAAATACGACCAGGAGCAAATCCTGATGATCGGCGACGCTCCCGGCGACATGAAAGCCGCCAAATCAAACGGCGTTCTGTTCTACGCGATCAATCCCGGGCACGAAGAAGAAAGTTGGCAGCGATTCCACGACGAAGCACTCGACAAGTTCTTCGCGGGCCAATACACCGGCGACTACGAGCGGAAGGTAATCGACGAATTCCTGACTTATCTGCCCGAAACCCCGCCGTGGAAGCAGCAGGACTGAAACGCGATAAGACAGTGATTGGAAAATAGCGGTATTGGGACGCTGGGGCTGTTGAAGAATGATGCTGCTTGACCGAGCGAATCTGAGCCTTTCGGGCTAAACGACTGTCGGCAAAAACTTTCCTCACAATACCATGGAACTGCGTTTTCGCCAGAAAAAAAGGCCGCTCACGGCAGGCGGCTGGAGGCGGCGCTGCTCGAGAAAGTTGTTCGTGGAAAGTAGTGAGGAGACAGACCGGAGGCTGGAGGCGGGCCCAGGGCATTGAGAGATCAAATAAGGTTTGCCGGATTGGCTGTGGTTTCGTAGTCTTCCGCTGATTATCATGGCCGGATTATGCGGAGAAACTGGAATGTCAGCACTAAAGGGACGGGCGAGGATGAGAATCAAACTGCTACTGTCTGCCGGGGCAATGGGACTGCTGCTGTCCGGTTGCCTCGGCGCCACGAATCGGCAAGTCGGCGGGCCTGACGCCGCCAAATCCGCGGCGGCGGAGAAACGAACGTTGGTGTGGGATACCGCTGCGCTATCGGCGGTTCCGAAAGTGTACGCGACCAAAAAGTGTCCCGCGCCGCCCATGCGGGCGTTCTTCTACGAGGGCGCCGATTACAAAGGCCAACCCACCCACGTGTTCGCCTACTACGCTGCCCCGGAAGGCAAAGCCCCCGCCGGCGGTTGGCCCGCGGTGGTCTGCGCACACGGCGGCGGCGGTACGGCGTATCCGGACTGGGTCAAGCAATGGAATAAATATGGTTACGCGGCGATCTCCATGGACCTGGAAGGCCATCTACCGGACAAACGCGCCCACAAAAACGCCGGACCCGCTCGCCGGAACTGGTTCTCCGACATTGGATTGCCCGACAAGGAGCAATGGTTCTACCACGCGGTGGCCGACGTGATACGCGCCAATTCACTGCTGCGATCCTTCAAGGAGATCAATCCCAGGAAGATCGGCCTGGCGGGCATTTCCTGGGGTGGAACGATCGCCGCCACGGTAGCGGGCGTGGACTCGCGATTCGCTTTTGTCGTGCCCATTTACGGATGCGGATTCCTCCACGAGAGCGACAACGAGGGCATCACGCAGTGGTTCAGCAGGAAGAACATGACCCCCGCTCAGTATCTGGATTATCGCACGAAATGGGATCCCGCGGCCCACCTGTGCTACGCGAAGATGCCGATGTATTGGGTCAACGGTTCCAATGACGGAACGTTTCCGATGGACATTTTTCAGCGGTCGGCGTTGGCTACGGCCGGGCCGAGCCTTCTGCACGTGCGTTTTCGCTGGATGCACGGACATTCTCCGGGGTGGAGGAGGCGCGACGTCTACGCCTTTACCGGCAGTATCGTCAAAGGCGCCCCTCCGCTGCCAACCGCGGCGCGCCCGACACTGGAGGCAAAGACCCGGCGCGTGAGCACCAGGACAACGGGAAAGATTTTCAGGGCGGCGCTGTGCTACACGACCGGCGGCGGAAAATGGCAGCGGCGGTACTGGGAGAACGCGGCATGCGAGATCGGCGAGAAGGAAGTTACCAGCGTCCTCCCGAAAGGAGCGACAGTATTCTACTTCAACGTAAAGGACAAGGACGGCAACCTTGTCAGTTCCGAGTTTGTCGAGATAAAAAACCCGTGAGGATGGGAGAGCAATGCGATGTCTATAGGCGAAAGAATTCGAGTCCTGTCCGTTGGCTCCGCGCTGACGGTTCTGATGATCGCGGGCGCCGCGGCGGCGGAGTCGGCGGAGCCCAAGGCGCTCAAGAGGGTAGTACCGTGGGATGTTTCGGCGCTCTGTAAGACCCCGAAGGTTCATGCCACTGAGGAACGTCCGGCAAAGGGGATGCGCGCGTTCTTCTACGAGGGCGCCGACTACAAAGGCAAGCCGACCTGGGTGTTCGCGTACTACGCGGCGCCGAAAGGGACGGCGCCGGCGGGCGGTTGGCCCGCGGTAGTCTGCGCACACGGCGGCGGCGGTACGGCGTATCCCGAGTGGGTGAAGTATTGGAACGGGAAGGGATACGCGGCGATCGCTATGGACCTGGAAGGGCATCTCCCCGGCGGGAAATCACATCACGTGGAAGGCAACTTTCCGACCGGGAAGGGCCACAAGAACGCCGGGCCCGCGCGCATAGACTGGTTCGGCGACCGGGCTCTGGGCGACAAAGAGCAGTGGTTCTATCACGCGGTGGCCGACGTGATACGCGCCAATTCGCTGCTGAGGTCCTTCAAGGAGATCAACCCCAAGAAGATCGGCCTGACGGGCATTTCATGGGGCGGTGTGATCGTAAGCAGCGCCGCTGGAGTAGACTCGCGATTTGCTTTTGTAATTCCCGTCTACGGCGCCGGTTTCATTCACGAAAGCGATAATCCGGGCCTTTCGCAATGGTTCCCTCCCAAGAACATGACCCCCGCCCAGTATCTGGACTACCGCACGAAGTGGGATCCGTCCGCACACCTGCCCCGCGCGAAGATGCCGATGCTGTTTGTGACTTCAGTGGCGGACCCCGTCTTTCAAATCGACATTTTCGCGAAATCGGTGAAAGCGGCCGGCGGGCCGAGCACATTGTGCATACGTCCGTGGATGATCCACGGACATGGGAACGGATGGAGCGACGCATGTGAAATCTGGAACTTTGCCGACAGCATCGTGAAGGATGGTCCGCCCCTGCCGAAACTGGAACGCCCCGAAACCAATCCCGACACCGGCATGGTGCATGTGAAGTACACGGGCAAGAATATCACGGAGGCCTGGATGTACTTCACGACGTCCGGGGGCATATTCAAGAGCCGGAAATGGCACTTCATCCAATGCACCATCGGCAAGACCGAATTGGTCGCCAAAAAGCGTCTTCCCAAGGGAACCAAGGCGTTTCTGGTCTACGTGTTTCGGGATATCGGCGGGCGGCGCAGCAACCATGTCGGTTCCGAGCCGGTTGTTATTAAAGACAAGCCCGCGCAGAAACCGGCGAAGTGAAAGAAGAAAAACTTCCCCTTTTCGGTCGAGCGACATAAAATCAGGAACCGTCAACAGAGTCGGAGATAGTACGGGTGAATTGAAATGTCAACGCGAAAGGGAAGGTCTGATATGAAAATCAGGTTACTACTGTCTGTCTGCGCAATGGGACTAATGCTCTCCGGTTGCCTCGGCACCCCGCCGGAGCACGTCTGTCAGTGGCAGACGCAGAAACTCCGGGTTATCGGCGGGCTTGAAGCGCCCGAATGCGCGGTTGTGCATCCTGCCACCGGAAAAATCTATGTCAGCAACATGACCGTGGACCCCAAGGCCGAAGGTGACGCGAAATTCTGGGGCGACGATGGCACCGGTTCGATCAGCCTGCTGACCGACAGTAAACTCGAGACGCTGCATTGGGCGAAATCCAACAAGATCGCAACCATGCACTCACCCAAAGGCCTGTGCATTGTGGGCGGGCAACTCTGGGCCGCCGACAACCACCAGGTTGTGGTGGTGGATATCGCGACGGCCAAACCGGTGAAAGCGGTGGATATCCCGGGCGCGAAATTCCTGAACGATATGGTGTCCGACGGTAAATACGCCTATGCGGCCGACACGGCCACCGGGCGAATCACGCGCGTCGGTCCCGGCGTCATTCAACACTACAAGGGCCCGGCAAGCGCCAACGGTCTGGGGTTTCGCGACGGGAAACTCTACTGCTGCAGTTGGGGCGAGCACGATATCTTCGAGATCGACATGAGCGGAAAGGCGGAGGCGAAACCCGTCGGCCTGGCCAAAGAGTTCAAAGGCCTCGACGGTATCGAGGCCCTGCCCGACGGCAGCTTTCTCGTCTCGGACCAGCCCAACAACAGGATCGCGTGGGTCAGTGCAGACTTCAAGAAAACCGAAACCATCGCCAAGGTGAACAAGCCCGCCGATTTCGGTATCGATCTCAAGCGAGGGCGACTTTACGTGCCCTGCTTCGTGGATAATACGATCACCGTCTTCAGCCTGAAGCGGAAATAGAGGATGAATATGAAAACGCTGAAGAGTCAAGTGTCGCTGCTGCTTATCGTTTGCGCAATGCTTCCCGCGATCCTCCTTGCCACGGCGCCCAATACCAGGGATCTGGACGCGGCGATCGAGAGCGGAGATTTCGGGACCTATTTTACGAACATCTCAGCGTGGTTGAACAAGAAGGCTCCGGCGAAGATGTCCATCGCGTCCATGCAGGCCGGCCTCAAAGATCCTGTCTTTGCAAACGCCCTGGCCCAGCGGCAGTTCATCGCCAGAAGCGGTCTGGAAGCCTTGGGGACGTTCGCCAAAGCCGATCCGAAGAACCAGGTGTTCCTGTCGTGGTTGATGCGAAACACCAATGCGATGGACCTTTATCTCCAGGCCGCCTCGCCCGGCGGAACCAAGAACAGGGAAAAGAACACTTACAAACTGGGTATCCGGGCGTTGGATACCTGGCGACAGATTTTCAATGCCAATCCGGACTCGAAAAAGGGTCTGTATCTGAGGCTCGCGATCGCAACGGCGATTTCCCCCTCGCCGGCCAAGAGCTACGGCAGCGGAGTAGTCTTCAAATCCCTGCCTCGCTACCAGCACTTCGAGACCGCCCACAAGAACAAGGAGCTGTTTCCCAGTTTCGACAATCTTTCGGTCTGGGACCTTCGGATGGTCGTCTACTCATGGGCGTCTGACAGAGATCTGGGCTGGGTGCGGAAAATGATCAACACATGGCGCCCTGATTTGCGAAAAGGTCAGCGCGTTGTCCATATCGTCAGCGAAGTGTGGCGCCGAAACTCACCCTATTATCCGTTTAAGGACGGTTTCATAACCGTGCTGGAGGGCGGCGGGAAGTGCGGCCCGAGATCGTGGTTCGGCGAAATGACGTGCAAGGCGTTCGGGATGCCCGCAATGGCGATGAGCCAGCCAGGACATTCGGCGATTGTCTACAAATCGCCCTATCCCCAATCGGATCCCCAGCCCGGTACGGCGTGGAAGGTCGTGTATGGCGCCGGATGGCACAGGACGCGCGGCGGTTATCAACTTCTTGCCGAGTCGGCGGCACGCGAACGAGAGGCCGAGTTTGCGATCACCGAACATCTGACATGGTTGGCGTCAACGCTTACCGACAAGAAGCAGGCTGACGCGGCGCTGGCGATCGTCCACAAGCTTCAGTCCGAACAACCGCTGCCCGGAACGGGACCTAACCCGGCCGTTGGCGCCGACTCAAAACCAACGGCAATCGCCAAACCGCCGGTCGAAATACCGGAACCAAAATGCCTGCCGGAAAAACCTTTCAAGCCCATTCCCGGTGTAATACACGTCGAAGCTGAAACATTTACCAAGATGTCCAACGTTAAGGTTTACGATTGTTTCACGGACGGTAAGCAGGTGAACTTCCAGAAGAACATCCAGAGCAGTTGGATTGACTACACCATCGACGCGCCAAAGGCCGGTACGTATGGACTGACGATACGGCATGCGGTAGGGAACCGGGAGCAAATCCTGAACGTCCGGATCGGCGACCGGAAGCCGATAACCGTCAGAATCCCCAATACGCATGGATTATGGAAGACAAGCCCGTCGGTGGACGTGAAACTGGCCAAAGGCCCTCAGAAACTGAAGATATCGACCCCCTACCAGAGAGGGATCGCGATAAGGTGGTTTGAACTTAAATCAAAATGAAAGCGAGCACGGAAGAATGAACGCAGGAAAAAGCATAGGGAAGTTTTCGATCGTTTCGATCGCGGTCGCGGCGTGTCTGATATTCGGCGCGACTTGGGCCCAGGCGGCGACGTATTACGTGAGCCAGTCGTCAGGCAACGACAGTTCGACCGGGCAGACCGAAAACAAGCCCTGGAAAACGCTCGCGAAGGCGTCGACTGTTAAATACGCCCCCGGCGACAGCATCCTGCTGAAATGCGGCGATACCTGGAACGAGCAGCTCAGCCCCAAGGGCGAAGGAACGCCCGCCAAGCCCATTACCATAAGTTCGTACGGAAAGGGCGCCAAGCCGATGATCGACCGGGAAGATCACAAGAAGGATCTTGTCGGTATCCGCCTGGACGACCAGGGCGGTTTCAAGATCGTCGGGATCGAGTTCAACCGCTGCATGACGGGCATCTACGGAGAATACACCGCCACTTGTCCGACCAAAAAGTTCGTCTGGATCGAGGACTGCTATTTTCATGATTCGCTGAAATACGGGAACTACAAGACCTATCCCAAACCGCGAAACATCGGACTTGGCATCTGCTTCTTCTCGTACGAGCGCAAGAACAGGATCGTCCTGACCGATATCACGATCAAAAATTGCGTGTTCCGAAGGCTGGCATCGGGCGTCTGGACCAACAGCCCCGACAACTTCAACAAGAACGCGTCCAACATCTATAACTTCGGAAACATGACTTTCGACGGCTGCCTGTTCGAAGAGGGCTACCAGTGGCAGATGGGCCTGCGCGGGGTCGCCGGCGGCGCCGTCCGCGACTGCGTCACCCACGATATCGGACGGAAGTTCAGGTCCTTTAACGGAGTGGCAGGGGCGATGTTCTTCCGCTGCAGGGACTGGACATTCGACGACAGCGAATGGGGTTTCGTTTCGATCGGGTTGGGCAGCGGCGACGGCGAGGCGTTCGACTTCGAGGGCAACTGCGACAACATGACCATGCGGGGTTGCCTGTTCCACGACACCGACGGACCGGGCTTCCTGCTGTGCTGCTACGCCTCCGACGGGCACCCGAACAAGGGCATCCTCATGGAAAATTGCGTACTGAACGGCAAGTCCAAACGCCCCATCGGATTGCCCAGATGCGAAATCGTAAACACCACCGACTGGACTGAAGTGACCTGGACCAAGACCCGTTTCTACATCTCCAAGGGCTCAACCCTCATGAGGGTGATGGATCCCGAGAAGGATAAGAAGTCCAAGTTCGTCGACTGCCTGGTCAAGAAACTCAGCGACGCATGCAGCACGCCGAATCTCGCGATAAAGGCCACCGCCACCGCGTCGTCCGGACAAAACCCCGCCAACGCCATCGACGCCAAAGCGGATACCTCGTGGACTGCAGCCTCAGCGAGCGACCAGTGGCTCCAGATCGATTTCGCCAGGCCCACAACCATTAACGAATTCAAGATCAAAGAAGCCGCATCCTCGTCGATCGTTCGCTATGTAATCGAATGCTGGGACGCAAAGAAATCACGCTGGGTCGGCTGCTTCAACGGCCGCGGTATCGGGGCGGACTTCATGGCGCCGATCGTCGCACGCACCACGACCAAGGCGCGCCTGCGAATCATGCAGACAACGAAGGGCAACCCCTGTATAGCGGAATTCGAGGCATACAACGACACGACCGGCGCCCTGCCAATCACGCCCGGCGGGTATCTGATCAAAAAAAAGAAGTAAGACCAATTACGCGGATCGTGCCAATAGGCAAGATAGACATAATAACCCGCAGCGGAGCAGCCAACTTCTCCGGTCTGGAAGTCTGGACAACCACCACGGAATCACCAGTCCGCTAGGTCTTGAACTCGCCGAACCCGCCGGGCAGATTGGCCAGGTGGGCGGTTAGTTCCTTTTTCATCTCTTCCAGACGCTTGGCGTGTTTGGGTGCTTTGGCGAGGTTTTTGGTCTCGTTGGGATCGTTGGTCAAATCGAACAACTGGTCCGGATCGAAGTAGTGCGGCTTGGCGGCGATGCATCTGTGGTCACCGTCGTTACCGCCCGGATAGTTGCCCATGTGGGCGAACGGAGCGTTGGGGTCTGTCACCTTCCATTTCTTGCCCACCTTCGCGTGGTTGCGCGTTGTGGCGTCGAGAAGCCGCTTGCGCTCGGCGAGCGACATCTTGTTGATCCGGTCTGTGTGGCGGACGGCGAGGTACTTCCATCCATCTTTGATCACCGCGCGGGTGTCGCCGATCTCGAAGTACAGCGACTTGTGAATCGGTTTGTCGACGCCCGCCAGAAGCGGCGACAGGCTCACGCCGTCCATTTTCGGCCAGTCGCTTTTCGCCACGCCGCACAGCTCCAGAATGGTCGGCGCGAAATCGATATTCTGCGCAAGTTGCGAGACCCGCTGCCCCTTCTTGCCAGCGCCGAATATCACGGCCTCCGACCGCGCGCCGCCCTGGTAGAGCGTTCCCTTGCCCCCGCCGTCGGTACCGTGATCGTTGAACAGGATAATCACGGTGTTGTCCGCGATCTTGAGGGCTTTGAGCTTCTTCAGGATGGCGCCATATGCATCGTCAAGCCAGAGGATGTCGGCGGCCTTTGGGTTAACGCCGGCTTTTCTCAGGCGTTTGGGTATCGTATCGCGAGGGGGCATGACCGTCAGGGGCGCTTTGAGCAGGCCGGCCGGCGTGGCCAGCGGATCGCCCGTGTATCGTTTCCCCGCGGCGCCAGGTCCGTGGGTTATCGTGGTGGCCATGTGCAGAAAGAACGGTTTGGCGCCTTTGGCGCCCGCTTCGATGAAGTCCAGGGCGCCTTTTACGATCCAGTCGGTGTTGTGGAAGTTCAGGGCCTTGCACGCCTGGGTGGGAATGTTTCCGTGGTAGATGCTTGCGGCGTAGTCGAAACCGTGTTTGCGGAGGTCGGCGCAGGCGTCGGACTGATTCTTCTTCAGGATGCGATCGATCGCGGGGTCGGCGGGGTCGGCGTTCCAGGGTATTCGCGTGTGCTTGCGGAGCACGTGCGTGTGACTCTTGCCGACGAAGCCGGTAAGATATCCCCCCGCCTGCAGCGCCCTGCCGATGTGGGGCGTGTCGAAGTCGATAAAAGTGTTCCACTGGACGGAGGTCTGACCGAGGTTCTTCCTGGTCGCTCGGGCAAACGTGGTGCTGGCGCAGCGGCTGGCGTAGGTTCCGGTCATACAATTGTACCGAGTCGGCGTGCATACCGACGAGGCGGTGTACATCCGCGTGAACCACGTACCGCCGGCGACCATGCTGTCGAGATTCGGCGAGAGGTTCCGCCCATTGCCCTCGGGCGTGGCGTTGAATTCGGTGCGCTTCTGGTCGTCGGTGATAATGAATATCACGTTAGGCCCTTTCCGCCCCGACACCTTCTCCGCGCGTGCGCCCGCAGCGTACAAACCGACCGCCCCGACGCCGATGGTCCTGAGAAAACTCCGCCTGCTCTGCTTGCTTTCGCTCATCGGGATATGATATCATCGCCCGTCCCCTTTTTCCTGCCCACACGCATCATAAAACAGATTTTGATGCGATTGCCGTGGGAAAACGGTCAGAGGCGGCAGTTTCGCCCTTGCCCGAAGCCTTAATTTCACTATAATCTCCGCAACTCGCAACAGGATTGCAGAGACGAAAACAAACTCGCTAACCTTAGATGGAGCAATAAACAATGCTGGGATGTCATTTGGGAAGATGTTTTCAGGTTACAGTCGCCGGCGGATCGTACCAGGACGGCCTGACCGCTGTCCTCGAAGGTGTACCGCCGGGAATGCTGCTGACCGAACAGGAAATATACGGAGACCTTCTGCTGAGGAAACCCGGTTCCGACGAGCTGTCGTCGCCCCGAAAAGAGCCCGATCTTCCGGTGATTTATACCGGTCTGAATGCGGCCGACACTATCGAGGGCGCAGGCAACTGGAATCACACGAACGGGACGCCGCTTTCGATCCTGATCCCGAACCTCGACCGCCACTTCATTCACATCAAGCAGTACCAGGACACCAATCGCACGCCGCGCCCCGGGCATGCGTCATACGCCTCGTTCATGAAGTACGGGCCCGACGACGATGCGATCGGCGCGGGGATATTCAGCGGCCGCTATACCTCCACGATTGTCGGCGCCGGCTTCGTAGCCAAGAAGATCCTCAAGATTTGCGGGATCGACGTGTTCTCCTACGTTCGCGAGATTGCCGGCGTGCGCTGCGACTCGCCGGATGCGTCAGAAGCATTAGAATACACCGACGCCTACAAACGGATGCGCTGCGATTACGATCCGTTCTACCAGGAAGTGTACGTTAGCGGGCGAATCACGCCCGAGATGCGCTTCCTCGAAAAGGCGGGAATACTGGCGGAGATCGAGAAGGAAATCGAACCGATCCGTAATAAGGCGCCAAAAGTGGACGCCGACGCCATACGCGAGAAGTACGGCGTGCATCACATCGTCAACTGCCCCGACCTTGCCGCCGCGGACGGCATGGTCGAAGCCTGCAACAAGATTTCCGCAACCGGAGATTCCGCCGGCGGCGTGGTGGAAGTGGTGGCAACGGGGATTCCCGCCGGACTGGGCGAGCCCGTATTCAACAAACTGGATGCCGAACTCGGCCGCATGCTCGGAATCGGCGCGGTCAAGGGCGTGGAAGTGGGCGCCGGTTTCGCCGTCAAGGACATGACGGGCATACAGTCCAACGACTCCATGCACTCCGAAGATGGAAAAGTGGTGTTCGACTCCAATAACGCCGGCGGTATCACCGGAGGCCTGTCGACCGGGCAGCCAATCGTCGTTCGCCTGGCGGTAAAACCCACCCCGACAATCGACAAGCCGCAGACGACCATCGACAAATACACGCTGGAGAACAAAGCCCTGGCGGCGATCACGCGGCGCGACGCGACTATCGTGGCGCGGATCTGGCCGGTGGCGGAGAACTATACGGCGCTGGTCCTGCTGGACCACCTGATGAGCCACTACGGATACCAGGCGCTGAAGGATAAGGTCGCCGGCGGCTCGTAGCAATCCGCGGAAGGCTATCGGGTATGAACAAGGCGGTGTTCCTGGACAGGGACGGAACGATCATCGAGGATCGCGGGAATCTGGGCGACCCCTCTGAAGTCGTGTTCTATCCCGAGAGCTTCGAGGCCCTGAGGCGGCTCGGAGAGCACTTCCTGCTCTTTATCGTCACGAACCAGCGCGGTATCGCCGACGGGCTGATCAGCGGCGACCAGGTCGACGAGGTCAACGCGCATGTCGTGGCGCGACTGGCTGAGGCGGGGATCCGGATCGCGGATGTCTACGTCTGTCCGCACAAACGATCCGACGGATGCGCCTGCATCAAACCGAATACGTATTTCCTCGATGACGCGTCCAGACGATACCAGATCGACTTGCGACAATCATTCTCCGTCGGGGACCATCCGCACGATGTGCAGTTCGGCATCAACGCCGGCGCAGACGGCGTATACGTAATGACGGGGCATGGCGCCAAACATTTTCCCGAGCTGCCGCCGGACACCGTAGTTACCGGCGGAATAACCGAAGCTGCAGATTACATACTGAAGTCGGCCGGGTTCACTTCGGCTTAGCCCACAGAGAATCGATCAGCGTGACGGTGCGGTCGACGAGAGCCTGTCCGCCTTTGGGACCAATGAGGCTGCTGTGAACGATGGCGCTATAGTGTCCGCCGCGGACGGCTTTGGCTGTGGGGATGTACGTGCCGGGGCCCACCAGTTGCACGACAAACGTCTGCGTGGCCTTGCTGCGCGCCTTGATGCGGATACCGTAGTCGGTGAACAGTTCGAAGGCGTTGGTGCAGATGACGGCGTCGCCGATCCGCAGCACGTGCAGTTCGGTCTCGTGGGTCGGATTGTGATCGGTCTTCTGGCGCTCGAAGCGCTGGACGGTAACCTCGTACCATTTCATCCGTCGGTGCTCGCGGTCGGCGGCCTTGGGGTCTTTGGCGATCCTGGCCCTGGCCCGGTCGACGGCGGCTTTGGCTTCGGCGTACTCGGCGTCCTTAACCAGACGCATGGGCAGGTGGATTGTCTCGACCTTGTGGACCAGCGGCGCCTCGGCGTGCCGATCGTCCTTGACGACCTTGTGCGCCTCGTCCACCGCACGCACGATCCGCCGGGCGATCTCCTCGAGGCGGGTCAGTCCGCGAAGCTTCCGCATGCGTTCCTCGGCGGCCTTGCGGTACATCAGGTGAGGCGACTGATCCCCCGCCGCCCCCGTCCAGCCCAGCACGCACAGCTTCTTGCCGTACCGCTTGCGCAGGGCCTGGCGCACCGGGTGCCAGAAGTCGGCATTGACGGTACTTCGCCCCTCGACCTCCTGGGAGGGGCACGACACGTTGACAGCGAGGGCAATCATCGCCCCGGCGGCGTCCCAGAAGAACAGCGTGTTAACGTCCTGATCCTCGTAGCCTTCGAGACCGCGAAACTCCCGCGTGTTGGTGCCTCCGTACATGCGGGCCGACCCGTTGGCGTAGACGGCGCGACGATTGCAGGCAACGGCGGCGTGAGCGAGTCCCCAACTCACCCGACCGGGCTTGCGGGCGCCCCAGGCGGCGACGATGGCCTTGGCAACGCGGTCGACAAAGATCGCTCGGTATTTTTCCACCGAGATCACGCCCTTGGCGGGAATCTTGTACTTGCCGCCCAGCAGCACCGGGGCGGTGTGCGTGTGCGTACCGTTCAGGAAGATCTTGCTCGTGTCAAACCCTGGCAGGCGCCGGCTGACGGTCTGGCGGACTAGGCGGAGGACCTCGGTGGGAATGTAGACCACATCGCACGAGACCATGATCGCCAGGTCGAGCAACCGGGCCCCCTGGCGGGATTCCAGGGCAATCACGTTGGCGGTGACGGGCGACTCGACTTTCCGAGCGATCCGCAGGTGGAACTGGCCCGACACAGCCACCGGTTCGCTCGGCGTGATGTCCACGCTCGCGGCGCCGACGTGCAACTGTCCTCCGCAGGCCGGGCGGGCCGCCGTGAGGCACGCCAGGAGGCACGCCAGGAGGCACGATACGACCAGGATTCGATTGTTGTTCATGGCAGGCCTCACAGTGTCCACGGGGGGCGCATGGGACGAGACAGCAGCCCGTTGGCCTGCTTGTCGCCGGTGAATGTCTCGGTTTTGGGATCCCAGGTGAGTTTGCGTTTCACGCGGCAGGCGATCTCGCCCAGCAGGCCCAGTTGGGAGGCGGCGTGCCCGGATTCGACGGGCGAGGCGACCTTTCCGCCTGTCCGCACCGCCTTCAGGAAGTCGCCCTGGTGGTGTTTGCTCTCGTGCAGGTGTACGTCCTCGGGCCGCAAGGCAACTTTCAGCAGTGGGGCCGGCTCGGCCCGGATGCCCCTGCGATTGACATGCACCCAGCCCTTGTCGCCGACGAACTTGCATCCCTGGGCGTTGGGGTGGCCCGAGTCGGAAAAGGTCATCTTCAGCCCGCCGGGATAGACGAACTGCCCCTGCCAGTCGCTGAGGTTGTCGGTAAGCCCCTTGTTCCGATAGCTGCCCTTGCAGGTGAGTTCGAAAGGTTTGGTCGCCAGATCCGGACAGCCCCAGCAGGCGATGTCCAGGTGATGCACGCCCCAGTTGACGATGAATCCGGCGCAGTAGTCCCAGATGAGATACCAGTCCGGCCAGGCGTGGCGGCCGGGGTTGTAAGGCTTCTTCGCCGCCGGCCCGAGGAACATGTCGTAATCCAGACCGGCGGGCACGGGCTGTGGTCCGGTCGGTCCGCGGTACTTCGGCTGATACCCCGGGCCCGGGGCGCCGACGACAACCGTATGCACCTTTCCAAGGTATCCGCTCCGCGCCAGCTCGCACGCGAATCGGAAGTCGCGGTTCGATCGCTGCTGCGTACCGGTCTGGAACACGCATCGGTAACGGCGAACCGCGTTGCGGATTGCCTGGCTCTCGGCCACCGATACGCCCAGCGGTTTCTCGCAATAGATCGCCTTGCCCGCCTTTGCGGCGGCGACGGCAATCGGGGCGTGCCAGTGGTCCTGCGGGGCGATGACAACGGCGTCGACGTCCTTGCGGGCCAGTATCTTGCGAAAGTCGCCGGTCGCGTAGCACCCCTTTCCCGCAAGTTTGGCCGCACGAGCCCGGCGGTCGCTGAACACGTCGCAGACGGCGGCGACGCGGGCGTCCTTGAGGGTGAGGAACGATCGAAGCAACGCCGTCCCGCGACCGCCCGTACCGATACAGCCCAGGGCGATACGGTCACTGGGGGCGGTCTTGCCCGGCGCGCCGAGGACCGAGGCGGGTACGACATACGGTGCGGTTACGGCTGCGACGGCGCCTCGAAGCAAATCGCGCCTGGTCGCCTTGCGCGCCGAAATATGCGTATTGGTGGAACTCATGGCGAAACTCCTCATTCAATATTTCATGTGTCGCCTCTGACCGGCATCCCGACACGCGCCGGAACAGCGAGGCGCTTTCAGTGATTGTATCCGACACGATGCTGTGAGCAAGACCTTTGATCTTGCGGAGATATCCTGTAGAACGTTATCATGGTTGAAATTAAAAGGCGAACTATTGCAATGGATGACCGGAACACCACAATCGCCGGGAGGCGAAGAAAGACACTGGCTGCCGCGGCGATCGTCGCGGTGTGCCTCGCCTGCGGGGTCGGATATCTCTGGTCGCGATCCATACCGGTCGATGGCTCTATCGAGATATCGTTTCGCATCAGCGATCCACTTCGCTACCCCGACGATGAACCACTGGAGGACCCGCAGACGGTGGTGTGGCTGGAAGACGCCCGGGGACAGTACATCCAATCGCTCCTGGTAAGCGACTGGACGGCGATGGGAGGCTGGAAAAAGAAGCTGAAGCTTCCCGACGGCAGGAAGATCATCGAGATTTGTCCCCAGTGGCAGACGGCGTCGCACTGGCCGGAAAATCATTCCAAAGAGGTCATCGACGCCGTGACCAAGGCGACCCCCGAAACCGGATCGCACACCGTCAGCATCAAGTGCGGAAAACTGAAACTCACCGCCGGGGCCTACCGCTACCGCGTCCAGACCTCGGTGGCGCCAAGGCACACCATAATCTGCACCGGCGTGATTGATATCGGCGGCGGACCGGCGGAATCCACCGCCGATGTCATCTACGACCCGGAAATGCACAAAGACGCCGGACCCGTCCTGGGCGGCGTCAAGGCCCGCTACACGCCATGACAATGGAGAAGCACACCATGACCGACGAACGAACGCGACGAGAGTTCCTCAAGACAGCGGCAGCAACCTCCTCGGCGGCGGTGCTGGGCTCGATGGCCTCACCGATGCTCGGCGCCGAGGTGAAAACCACGACAAAACCGGCCGACGCCATGCCCAAACGCGTCCTGGGAAAGACGGGCATGAAGATATCGGTCCTGTCGTTCGGCGGGGGCAGCCAGTTCAAGAAGAATAAAGACGGCGACTGGCAGCCGCTGCTCGAGCGCGCGATCGAACTGGGGATCAACTACTTCGATACGCATATGGACTACGGGACCGAGCAGCGATTCGGCGAGATACTCCCAAAATACCGCAAGAAGATCTACATCGTCACCAAGTTCGACCCGCGAGACGAAGATGGCGCAATGAGGTCTTTCGAGGGGAGCCTCAAACGCCTCAAGGTCGATTACGTCGACGCCCTGCTGATGCACAATCTGGGCAAGGAGGACGATCTAAAGGCCTTCGCCAAGGGCACGTGGAAACGCATGCAAAAACTCAAGAGCGAAGGGACCGCCAGGTTCATCGGCTTTTCCAGCATGAGAAGCGCTACGGCGTCAAAAAACTTCATCGAACAACTCGACCCGGACATCGCACTGGTGGCCATGAACGCCACGCGCTACGCGGGATTCGCCAAATTGACGCTGAAACCGGCGGTGAAGAAGAACGTCGGAGTGATTGCAATGAAGACGATGCGGGGAATCGTCGGCCGCAAGGGAGTCAAGGCCGGCGACCTCCTGCAGTACGTCCTCGACCAGGAAGGCGTCGCATCGGCCGTCGTCGGACACTACGGGATGGACATCCTGGAAGCGAACGTAAAGATCGTCAAGCAACTGGCCCGACGCAAGAAGATGACCCCCGCGGCCAGGAAGAAACTCGAAGCCGCCTGCGCCCCATACGCCAATCCGAACGCCCTGGCATGGGCCAGAGCCGACTACCGCGACGACGGAATCTCATACGCGTAAGTGATTTCCATGAAAGACAGAAGAGCACGAAAACCAGATGGGGATTACATGGATTTACGGATTACATGGATTAACGACTCTGATTCTGTAACGGCTGTATGTGTAGAAGTGTCGTTACCAGGATTCTGCCGTTAATCCATGTAATCCTTTAATCCATGTAATCCCCATCTGTCGTTCGAATGCAAAATGGCGCCACCTGGGAAGAACATGAAGAGACGAGAATTCACGAGCATTACCGCCGCGGCGGCCGCCGGGTTTGCGATGGGGCTGAAGACTTCCTCAGCCAAAACGCCGGACGGCGGCGCCAAACGCAAGCCCAACATCCTGTTCATCATGACCGACCAGCAACACGCGGGCATGATGAGCTGTACGGGGAACAAGTGGCTCAAAACGCCTGCCCTGGATTCGCTGGCGGCATCGGGGGTCAGGTTCGAGCGGGCGTATGCGTGCAATCCCGTCTGCGTGCCGAGCCGCTTCAGCCTGCAGACCGGGCTGATGCCCAGCGCAATCGGTATGGGCAAGAACGAGGATTCCGGGCGGTCGAAAGTGACCGACGCCATGGTGACCCAATCAATAGGGCCGCTCTTGTCGGCAGCCGGATACGAAGCGGTGTACGGCGGTAAAGTGCACATGCCCAAACAGATGAACAACGTGAAGAACATGGCGTATCGCAACCTGACGGGCAACCCGCGCCGCGGTCTGGCCGACGCTTGCGCCGAATTCATCAAAGGTCCGCACGCCAAACCGTTCTTCATGTTCGCATCGTTCATGAACCCGCACGACATCTGCTACATGGCTATTAACGATCACGCCCGCAGCAGGGGCGGCTCGGCGCGCGGTAATCTCGACTCGAAGATCTGCGAGGGCCTCCTGAAAAAACCGCGGTCCGGCGACGTTGACGCCTTCGTGAAAACCAACTGCCCCCCCCTGCCCGTAAACCACAACGTGCCCGCGAACGAGCCGGAAGCTATAACCACAAGATACACAAATGCCAGAACGTTCAGGGCGTATGCACGAAAGAAATGGACCGAGAGCAAATGGCGCCTGCACCGCTGGACGTACTGCCGCCTGACCGAAATGGTCGACGCCCATATCGGCGTGGTGCTCGACGCACTGAAGAAGTCCGGGCTGGAAGACAACACCGTAGTGATATTCACCAGCGATCACGGCGACATGGATTCGGCCCACAAGCTCGAGCACAAGTCGATCCTCTACGAAGAAGCCGCCCGCATCCCGCTGCTCATGAGCCACAAGAACCACATCCCAAAGGGCGCAGTCGACGATATGCACCTGGTATCCAACGGACTTGACCTGATCTGCACGCTGTGCGACTACGCGGGGATCGAGGCGCCCAGGGGCCTTTCCGGCGCGTCGCTCCGCCCGCTGGCGGAAGGAAAGAAGGTGTCCGCCTGGCGAGAGAGCGTTGTCGTAGAAAGTCAGAACGGACGTATGCTCCGAACCGATCGCTACAAGTACTGCATCTACGATTCAGGCGCCAATCGCGAGCAACTGATCGACCTGAAAAACGATCCGGGCGAGATGAAAAATCTCGCCGGCGACGCCGCATTCAAAACCGTCCTCGACAAGCACCGCAAACTCCTCGGCGCCTGGGTCAAACAGATTGACGACAAGACCGGCGCCAAGTACGTCGACACCGCCTGAGGCGATGACATTCAGGGTGACTCGTCCCAGCGGCGCGCAAAACCGAACGACGCTCAAAAACAACGACGCGCGAAACCGCAAGCGGTTTTTGTGTCGGTGAACTAACAATTCACTCGCACCATAAAACCGTTTGCGGTTTCGCGCGGTGTTCGAGAATTCAAGGTTTACAAATCCGTAATATCGCACGTCAGAGCAACCATCTATCTATCCCAGGCGAATCGATCACACCCAGTCGCATACCAAAACCATTCTTGCTTTCCGCCTATCATTATCGTACACACAAAAAACCTGCTCATTCCCAACCGCCCCGCCAGCGGTTACTCTATTGTTCCCCCGTTCGATATAAGGATTATCCGGTAGGATTCATGGACTTAGTACATTCAAGCAAGCCTGGCGCCGGCTTTACCGAGGTGCTGCGTATGGCCTGGCCGGCGAGTATAGCCATGCTCGGCACGACGATCATCAAGTTCATCGACGGGCTGATGGTCTCGAAGGTCGGCGCCGCGCCGTTCAGCGCGCAGTTCCTGGCGGGTATGTCCGCGTTCGTTCCCGAAGCGATGATCCTCGGTCTGCTGACGGTGGTCAATACGTATGTCAGCCAGAACGTGGGCGCCGGGCGATTCAAGCGGGCCGGTCAATACGCATGGGCGGGCATGGCTGTAGCATTCGGAGCGGCGGTTCTCATTTCCACACTGTGGTTCTTTTCCGATGCGATCTTCGGCTCGATCGGCCACGATGAGTGGGAACTCGAATCGATGTACTTCAAGTACATGATCGTCTCGGTCCTGGTGACGCTGCCTACTCGCGTTCTGGAGCAGTTTTTCTTTGGCGTCCATCGCCCGCGGACAGTGCTGTTTGCGTCCGTAGCGGCCAACGTGCTGAATATCGGTATCAACTACGTGTTGATCTTCGGTAAGCTGGGTATGCCCGCAATGGGTCTCCAAGGCGCCGCTATCGGATCAGTGATCGCCTGGGCGGTCCAGTTCCTCATCCTGCTGTCGATATTCCTGTCTCCCGCCCTGCACCGCAAGTTCGCCACGCGCATGGTCAAGGCGACGCGGTGGCGGCACTGCAAGGACATACTCCGCGTGGGCTGGCCCGCGGGCGTCCAGTTGTGCAACGATATGCTGAGTTGGAGCGTGTGCGTAGCCGTCCTGGCCGGATCGTTCGGCGTGGCCCACCGGGCGGCAACTACCATCGCAATGCGATACATCGGTCTGGCGTTCATGCCCGCGGTGGGAATAGGTATCGCGACAACCGCACTGGTCGGAAGGTACATCGGGCTCAGGCAGCCCGACATCGCCCGCAAGCGGGCACACCAGGGCATTATCTCCGCAATGATATGGATGGGAATGTGCGGGGCGATGTTCTGGGCGTTCAGATACCCAATGGCAAGGCTATTCGCGACGACCGACCAGGCCGACGAGATTGTCCGCATCGGCGCGGGGATCATGATATGTGCCGCCGTCTTCCAGTTGTCCGACGCGGTGAGCATCGTTTACATAGGCGCCCTTCGCGGCAGCGGCGACACGAAGTGGCCGATGTTCGTCTCGCTTGGACTGAGTTGGAGCATAATCGTGGGCGGGGGCTTCGCGGCAGTGTCGCTGCTCCCTCAACTGGAATCCCTGGGCCCGTGGATAGCCGCCAGCATCTACGTGATAGTAATGGGGGCGACGATGGCGTGGCGGTTCGAGTCGGGCGCGTGGCGGAAGATTGACCTCCTGCGACGCGGAGGCGCCCGAGAAACCTAGCCGACCTTCTTCCACGCGGATTTCAGCTTGGTCACTCTCAAAAACTTTATCGCGACCTGGTCGCCCTTTGCGTAAAGCTCCAGGGGCGTTTTCAGTTTTTTCGGAAGAAAGCAACTGGTCATCGAAAGCTCACCATCGTTGGCAAACACCTCGATCGACGTGCGGTCGATGAGTATTCGCAGCTTGAGCTTCCCGCCGATCAGACGCGCGGAACCCGAGGCGCCGAGGCAGGTAACCTTGCCCTTGGCGTATGTGATGGCGGTCTCGTGCAGACGCAGACCGAACTCGTCAGCTTTGCCCGGGGCGATCTCCATCTCGATATCGAACAGATCGCCGGACATTTTAAAAAACTTTGAAAGCGGATTATCGCCGGACGGCTTGAGGGCCTTGTCCGCCAGTTCAAACTTCTCGAGGTGAAGGCTGGCGATCTGCTTTACCGGATATCTGCACAGGCGCAGGCCCTCAGGAAGCGTTCGCAGCATCAGTTCACAGGGGAAACTCATCTGCTGGTTGAATGGCATTTTCGGATACTTTCCGCGGTTCATCCAGGCTATCTGGGTCCGCCGGCCGGGGGCGTCGTTCCACGTTTGCGAAGCGTAGAAGTTCCTGCCAAAATCGCCGCGCAGCGGACCGATCTCCGGCTTGAACGCCTTACCGTCGAAACTCCCGATCCAGTACTGGAACCGCGCGTCATAGATAATCCATTTCATATTCTTCTTGTTGTCATCGACCGCCATCTCGAACAGGTCCGGGCATTCGTGGAAACCGGCCAGTTTGACAACCACCGGCCGGCTCCATTTCTTCAGGTCGTCTGAGGTGAAAAAGTGCGCTTCGCCGCGCCTGACGTAGAGCACCATCACCCACTTCTTCGTCGGAGCGTGCCAGAACACCTTCGGGTCGCGATTGCTCCCGGCGATCTGCTCGATGATGGGATTGCCCTTGTACTTCGTCCACGTCCGCCCGCGATCGTTGCTGTAGACCAGCGATTGCCCGAACGTCTTGGCGCCCGCCGATGTGTACGCCAGCACCAGGGTCTTCTCGTCGCCTGTCTGAAAACCGGTCGAGTTCTTCCAGTCGACCACGCCCGAACCGGACCAGCACGCTCCGAGTTTGTCGGGGATAACGGCAAGCGGCAGATGTTTCCAGTGGACCAGGTCGCCGCTGATCGCGTGGGACCAGTGCGACTGGTGACCGCTGCCCTTACCGCCGGGAAAGCCCGTCGAATACGGGTTATGATCGTTGAAAATATGGTACTCGCCCTTGTAGAACACCAGGCCGATCGGATCGTTGATCCAGCCCTTGACCATGGTGTAATGAAACTGCGGGCGGTATCGTTCGGTGAAGTCAGTCTTCGGTGTCGGAGTTATGGTCTGCCCCAGCGTGCTGACGGTAAGAAGCGTAACAATCAGTAGTCCGACCGGTATCATTCTACTCATATTCGTTTCCTTGTCTGGCGGGTCCAACAGCGGGTGAAAACAGCATTACGCGGCAGGCGACCGGTCCGATCAAGCAAATTCTGCAATTGACATGCCGCCGATAGCCGATATACTTCGTGTCTACACAACTTACAGGTGTGCAGAACGAGGTAATGTATGCGGACGACTCAGGACAACCTGAATGGCTTGCCGACGCGGGTGGGACCCGTGGCGGGCTGTGTCCGCGAAGGCATAATTGGCATACGCATTATCAACTGCATGCCTTAGGACCAGTGGCAGACACATTCTGCATCTCGCGGCCTTGAGGCTTATTTTGGCTTCAAGGCTTGCATTGTCTTGAAACTTTTTGCAACACAACGACCACCACGGATCAAAGAAAATGAGTGACGATAAAAAAAGCTATAAAGACACGTTGAACCTGCCCAAGACCGATTTCGACATGCGGGCCGGGCTGGTTAAGAAAGAGCCCGCGTTCCAGGCGAAATGGGCCGAAGAAGGACTCTACGAGCAAATCCGCGAAGCGCGCAAGGGCGCCCCCCGCTTCATCCTCCACGACGGACCGCCGTACGCCAATGGCAATATCCACGTGGGCACGGCGCTGAATAAAGTGCTCAAGGACATGGTCGTACGCATCAAAACGATGTGCGGTATGGACTCGCCATATATCCCGGGATGGGACTGTCACGGTCTGCCCATCGAAGCGAAGGTCATGGAAAAACTCGGCGACAAGGCCAAGGGCATGGACCCGACGGTTATCCGTAGAATCTGCACCGAATACGCCGCAAGGTTCGTGGACCTGCAGCGAACGCAGTTCAAACGCCTCGGCGTGATGGGCCAATTTGAAGATCCGTACCTTACGATGAATCCCGCCTACGAGGCCGCGGCGATGGAAGTGTTCGCACGCCTCGTCGAGCAGGGCCTGGTCTTCAGGCAACTCAAACCGGTTCAATGGTCGATCGCGAACCAAACCGCCCTTGCCGACGCGGAATTGGAATACCACGACCGCGAAGACTCCAGCATTTTCGTGGCATTGGAGCTGGCGAGCGGCGCCGAAGCGGTCAAGCACGTCGATGGCGACAGGGTTTCGCTGGTGATCTGGACAACCACCCCCTGGACCCTGCCTGCCAACCGGGCGGTGGCGATAAGGGCGAGCTTCGAATACGCCTGCGTGCATGTCGACACCGACGACGGAGCGTTTACGTGGGTGGTGGCCGGCGGCAGGCTGGAAACGCTGCTGGAAACTCTCGCCGCGGCGCGCCCGGGCTGGGTGAAATCTCACGAAGTGCTCGCTCGCGTTACGGGGCAGGACCTGCTCGACGCGCCCGAGCCTCTGACGTACGCTCACCCGCTTACCGATGGGCTGACCTGCCCGCTGGTGGCCGCTGATTACGTGACGCTCGAGGACGGCACGGGGCTGGTGCATACCGCGCCGGGCCACGGCCTGGAAGACTACCATACGGGCCTGAGCAACAAGCTGGACATCTACTGCCCCGTACTGGCAGACGGCACGTTCGACGACACCGCCCCGCGGTGGCTCCGGGGCGTTGTGGTCTGGGACGCCAACGACAAGGTCGTCGAGCACCTCCAGGCCCGGGGCACACTCCTGGCCGAACAAACAATCACCCACTCGTACCCGCACGACTGGCGATCGAATACGCCGACAATCTTCCGCGCCACCAAGCAGTGGTTCATCGGCGTCGACCGCCCGCTGGCAAGCACCACCCGAACGCTGCGCGAGATGGCCACTGAAGCCTGCGGCGCCGCGGCGGAAGAAGGCGGAGTGGACTTTGTACCCGCTTGGGGGCAAAACCGAATCGCGGGCATGCTCGACAGCCGACCCGACTGGTGCATCTCACGCCAGAGGAGTTGGGGACTGCCGATCCCCGCGTTCTTCAACGCCGCGGGCGATCCGCTGCTGACACCAGCCAGCGTAAGAGCTGTCACGAAAACATTCGCCGAGCACGGTTCGGACGCATGGTTCACGCTCTCACCGACTGAATTGCTGGGCGATTACGATCCGGCCGACGACGAAGACCTGGACAATGCCGATCAGTTCGCGGTAGCCGACCTCGCCGCAGGAAGCGATATCTTTGATGTCTGGTTCGAATCCGGTTCGAGTTGGTTTGCGGTGGCGGTTGCCCGCGGACTGGTCGACGATATTCCGGTCGACATGTACCTCGAGGGCTCCGACCAGCACCGCGGATGGTTCCAGTTATCGCTGCTGCCGGCGTTGGGCGCCCGGCAGCGGGCGCCATTCCGCACGGTCCTCACACACGGTTTCGTCGTCGATGAAGACGGCAGGAAGATGAGCAAGTCCATCGGAAACGTCATCGATGTAATGCAGCAGCTCGACAAACGCGGAGCAGACATCCTGCGCCTCTGGATCGCCAGCCAGAACTACCAGGACGACGTCCGCTGCAGCGAGGACCTGATCGCGCAATCGGAAGATGCCTACCGCAAGATTCGAAACACCCTGAGATTCGCCCTGGCCGCCTGCGAGGACTTTGACCCCGCGGCCGACTCGACCGAACCGGCCGCCCATTCGGTTGACCTGTGGATGAAGCTGCAGCTCGATGTGCTCGTGCGCGACGTGCGCGAGGCTCTGGATCGCTACGAATTCCACCGCGCGACGCGCCTGATCTACGAATTTTGCACCGTCCAGGCGTCGAACATCTACCTGTCGGCTGTAAAGGACCGCCTCTACTGCGACGCGGCCGATTCGCCCAGGCGCCGCGCGTCCCAGACGGTGATCCACAGGATGCTGATGACACTGGTGAAGTTCCTGGCGCCGATCATGCCGCATACCTGCCAGGAAGTCTGGGACCACATCCCAAATCGCGGCGCCGATGAGCCAACATCCGTACACCTTGCGCTGCTTCCGGAATGCGATCTCGCAACCCTGGACGCCGCCGAGGCCATCGCCCCGGTCACACCGGACGAAGCCGCCGGCTGGTCCTGGCAGTTGCAGGCAGGCCCGGCGTGGGTCTGGGAGAAGCTGATGGAACTCAGGCAGGCAGGTCTCCTGAAACTCGAAGCGTTGCGAAACGCCGGCGTGAAAAATCCGTTGGACGCGGAAGTGATCTTCAAGATCGCCTCCGATAACGATCAGGCCGCCGCCCTGATCGAAGCCCACCTGGGCGAACTTGAAGACCTCCTTGGTGCGGGCTACGCGCAGATTGAGCATGTAGAGAAACTGCCCGAAGGCGAGGTTGTCGAGGTCGAGGTTCTTGACTCGCGCGAGAAATACGACCGGTGCAATCGGAGTTGGAAACGCCGCCCCGACGTGGGATCCGACAGCGACTACCCGGACCTCTCGGCGCGGGATGCGGCGGTTATGCGAGCCTTGTCGGAAACCTGATACAAAAGGCAGCGGAACAATCCGCCGAAGGCGGATCCAGCACGGAATTTCCATCGACCAAAGTGTCCCTGTCGCACAATGACGCCCTGTCGAAAAAAGCGGATATCCCCGCCTCCGCAAACCGTTCAAAACCCGATAGTTGCACGCCTGCCAAAAATCCGCTCGGACCGCGCGGGATAATTTGATCCAGGATCGAACCGCATCGATAATTCTCATGCAGCCGGTGGTAGAGAACTGGCTCCAGCAGGAGCCGCCACGAGGTAAAAACCGCCAGGCTGATTACGTCGCCGAGGACCTCCTCTGTCGGCCGACATCTGCGGCAGGAATCTCCTCCGCCTCGTGCGCCGGACATTGTGTGTTCTACTTCCGTTAATCTGTCGGAACCGCGGCGGTCCCTCCAGACCGCCGCGGTTGTTTTTCGCGCATTTCCAGTGCGGCGTTGACTCTTGCCGCCCGTAAAGGTCTAATCATGAGACGATGGCAAGAATAAAGATAGCGGCACTGATCAGCGGCGGCGGGCGAACCGTCCTGAATATCGCAGAAGAAATCAACGCCGGGCGCCTGGATGCGGAGATGGCGATCGTGATCGCATCGCGACAGTGCAAAGGCGTCGATCGCTGTCGGGAGGCGGGCATGGAGGTGCGTCCGGTAAACTACAAGGAAATGCCCGACACCCTGACGTACTCCAACGCAATAGCAGCCATCCTCGATGAGGCCGGCGTTGACCTGGTGATCCAGGCCGGTTTCCTGTCGCTCTGGCGGATACCGCGGAACTATGCGGGGCGGGTCATGAATATTCACCCCGCCCTCCTTCCAGGATTCGGAGGCAAGGGCATGTACGGACATCACGTCCACCAAGCCGTGCTCGAACGTGGATGCAAAGTCAGCGGATGCACCGTACACTTCGTTGATAACGAGTACGATTCGGGGCCGATAATCGTACAGAAATGCGTTCCGGTCTACGACACCGACACCCCCGACGATCTGGCAGGCAGGGTCTTCGAACAGGAGTGCAAGGCGTACCCGGAAGCAATTGCGATGTTTGCAGGGGGAAAGCTCACGATAGATGGACAGATAGTCCGAATAGCCAAGTGATCCGGCGGGCTACCTCATGCAGACCAGACACTCTCTGACCGAATTGAGCAGTTCATCGCACGTGAACGGTTTCGGCAAACGCCCGATTATGTAGCGCTCCAGATTTGAATCGTTGGGAGCCATGTCGTGCAGCGCCGAAAACAGACAGATCGCGACCCCGTCGACAAGGCCCTCTTCAACCATCACTCCAATGGTATCCCAACCGTCGAGGTCGGGCATCATTATGTCCATGAGAATCAGACCCTTGAACCCGTTTCGGACATCCTCGAGGCATTTTCGTCCGGAGTCAACAACGCTCAAATCATAACCCGCCTCCAACAAGAGGATACTAACCACCCGCTGAATAGCAGGGTCATCATCGACTAACATCACGCGTTCTACCATACATCATTCTCCGGTAGCATCTGAAATATCATAGCGCCTCCATGCATATTCGGTTGATTTTTGACCAAGACTCGTCTGAGCAAGTGCTACCCGCTCCTAATCGGCCTTTTCCGTAAATTCGTTGAGTTTTTGCCGATATGACGCAAACCAAGCTGTAACGCCCCCTTCCAGCGATGCGGCCGTAGAAACGAATGATTCGTTGAATATTCCCGCAGTAATTGCTATTCTGTCTTGTTGTTCAACCAAAAAGGACTCGCATTTTGACCGAAATTGCCAAGCACAAGCTTCAGAACGTGGACGAACCTAATCTCTACCGCAAGGTGTTCCCGTATACGGAACTTCCGCAGGTGGTGTTCGAGGATTCGGCCCCTCCGATGGCGCCCGCCAAGGGAATATGGGTAACAGACACCACTTTTCGCGACGGGCAGCAGGCTCGACCGCCCTATACCACTGAACAGATAGTCAACCTGTTCAAACTCGTACACAAACTCGATGGTGGATCAGGACTTATCCGCCAGAGCGAGTTCTTCATCTATTCGGATAAAGACCGTCATGCCGTAGAGCAATGCCAATCCCTGGGATACAAGTTCCCGGAAGTCACCGGATGGATCCGCGCGGTGAAATACGACTTTGAACTGGTAAAGGCGATGCAGTTGCCCGAAACGGGTATCCTGACCAGTTGCAGCGATTACCACATCTTCCTGAAACTCAAGAAGAATCGTAAGCAGGTGCTCCAGCAGTACCTTGACATTGTCCGCGCCGCGTTGGAGCAAAACATCCGCCCGCGATGCCACTTCGAGGACATAACCCGGGCCGACTTTTACGGATTTGTCGTACCGTTCGCCATCGAGTTGATGAAGCTGCGCCAGGAATCCGGTATCGATATCAAGATACGCCTGTGCGACACGATGGGATTCGGCGTACCGTGGGCCCAGGCGGCGCTGCCCAGGAGCGTCCCGAAACTCGTGCGAGGACTCATCGAAGAGGCCGGAGTACCGGGCAAGCTGCTGGAATGGCACGGGCATAACGATTTCTACAAGTCCGTGGTGAATCCTGAGACCGCGTGGTTATACGGATGCGCCTCGTGCAACGCGAGCCTTCTGGGAATCGGCGAGCGAACGGGCAATACGCCGCTGGAAGCCATGGTAATCCAAGCCGCCCAACTCCGCGGTATGCACTCGAAGATCAAGTATCCCGTGATAACCGAGATCGCCGAGTACTTCCGCGATGAAATCGGGCACGAGATTCCCAGCAACCTGCCCCTGGTCGGGCGAGACTTCAACACAACCCGCGCGGGCATTCACGCCGACGGACTGCTCAAGTGCGAAGAGATATACAGTTGTTTTGACACCCAGAACATCCTCCACCGACCCGTCGCGGTCGCTGTTACCGACAAGTCGGGAGCCGCGGGAATCAAGCATTGGATCGATATCAACTACGGTTTGAACGTTCCAAAGGACGATGCACGCCTTCTGGCGATTCGCGATCGAGTTGAAGCCGAATACGAGATCGATCGAACTACAGCAATAAGTGATTCCGAAATGCACGAGTGGTACGCCGAATCGTTCGACCGGGAGTAATTCTCATCTACATAACGGACCGGTCAAAACCCCCCGGTCCGTGCCATATTTGCCGTCGCCTTGCGTTTGTATAATATAGAGTGCAGACTGTGCAACCGCGGTCCGATAGTTGCCGATAAGTAACAGCAGGCCCGTACAATGACAGCGATATGACCACACTCCCAAGATATTACGGCGTTGACCAGGTTATCCGGCGATTGCAGACCGTTCACGTTCGCCGCCACACCATTCGAATGATGACGTTCGTCGCCGGCGTTTTCTCGGTGGTGATGGCCTCGCTGGTTTTGACCACACTTGCAGGAGGCTACTGGTCGGACCAGCCTCCAACCGCACTTCGCTGGGCACTGGGCCTCTTATGCCTGACGCTCTGGGCGGGCGCCCTGGGCGTCTTGGTGATACGTGGCGTGTTGTGGCGACAGACACCCGCACAGACCGCTCGATTTGTCGAAGAAGCCGCTCCCTCCCTGCGGAACAACCTGATTAACTCGATTCTGCTTGCCCGCGACACCGATCAAGTCAGCCCTGAACTGGTTCAGCAGGCAATCAGCGAAACAGTCGCAGCGGCCGAAAATACCGACCTGTCCGAAAGCATATCGTATCGGCTGTTGCAGCGATGGGGGCTGGGGGCGATGCTTGCGGGTATGCTGGCGGGCTTGATGGTAATCCTGCAACCAGGCCCGTTTCAGCGAGGTCTTACCGCCGCTCTGATGCCCTGGAAATACGTGCCTCGCGTCAACGAGATCGGCGGGGTCACGATCTCGCCAGGTGACGCGACAATTCTCGCGGGCCAGCGCCTAGTTATAACGGCCGACATCCCCGCTCTGGACGATCGTGGAATGGACCAAACCAAACTCGCGTCGGCGCTTGCAAGACTCAAGCCTCGAGTAATCGTCGCCGGAAGAGAGACGCACCTGCTCATGCTCGGTGGAACAAGCGGAAAGTTCACCTGTGACCTGAACGCCATAATGAGTGATCTCGACTACGCCGTCGTTGTGGGAACAGATCGCTGGCCCGAAGACAAACCCTATTACAGCATCAAGGTGGCCAGAGACATCAAAGTCAAAAGTCACATCATGGTATACACTTTCCCCCCCTACACGCGTAGAGAGCCCCGGAAAGTCGCCGACAGCGGTGGGATCATAGAAGCCCCCATAGGCTCGACAGTCCGCATGACGGTAGTTCTGTCGAATCCCGTACCGGAAATATCACTCGATATCAAGGGCAAGGCTGCGACCCGGATGCAACCGTCTGCTGACGGAAGAACATTCACCGCAACGTTGCCCGTGGACGCCGACGGCGGATATCGCATGTCATTGCGGGACGAACAAGACCGCACCATTCTCTATCTGCCCGATCCGGCTGCAAGCCAAGCCGACGCCCCCACGCCCGCCGCCGGGAAGATCATGGACGGTTACTATCCCATCCGGGCCATTCCCGACGCACCTCCGAAGATCACGTTCCTCCTTCCGGGACGCGACCTGACAGTAGCCCCCGGAACCAAGGTGCGAATGAAGATCAAAGTCACCGACAAGTTCGGTCTGGAGAACATGACACTGTTCGTCGGGAAGTCTGACGGAAAAGTCGCCGGCGTGCTCTCTCGCGATCTCAAAGGCGTCCCGGACGAACTGATTGAATACGAGTACACCGTCGCGGCGAATCTCCCCGATGATGGAACGGTAGTGCTCGGATACAACGCGACGACCACCGATCAGCGGAAACTGCCCAAACTCAAACTCGGACCCCAGACTTCATCCTCCAAGACATTCAAAATAACCGTACAGGACGCGACAAAACTCGCCGAACAAACCGCCAAACGATACCAGGAGTTACGTAAGAAACTCCTGGAAATACTCAGAATCCAACTCTCGCAACGTGTAAACACCGCCATCTGCAAGACCCAACACACCAGGCTCCCGAATATCAACAAGACGGGCAAGGAGATATTCATCGGACAAAAGGCGGTGCGAGACGGTATGCTCTGGCTGCTGACAAAGCACAAATTCGACCAGGACATGCTCGCGATCCAGCAGGAAATCGCTCGCCTGTTCACAAACGAAGCCAAGACCGCAATCGACCAGGCCCAGATACTCGTCACTCTCGGCGCTATGGGCCAGCGAAACAAGGCGTGCGACGATCTGGCGGGCTCACAAAACAGGATAATCGAGGCCATCCAGTCAATGCTGGCGATAATGCCCGAACTGGTCGGTAAGAAAGAGAAAAAAGCCACCTCCGCCAACGACCTTCCGCCCGACGTGCAGGCAAAACTCGCGGAACTCAAGACCAAACTCGAACAGTTCGCCGAAGGCCAGAAAAAGGTAATAGAAGCGGCCAAGCGACTGACAAAGGCGCCTGTTGATACTTTCCAGGGAGAAGACGAAAAAATTCTCAACGATCTCAAAACCGCCGAAGATAACTGGGAAAAGTTCATCAATGAAGCACTGGCAGACTTCTCCAAACTGGCTGAGCAGGACTTCTCGAACCCCGCCATGCTCAAAGAACTGCTGTCGGTCAAGTGCGACGTGACGATGGCCAAGGACGCCCTGTCCAAGAAGGCCGCCGAAATCGCCGTCGCCGCCGCGGGCTCGGCGAAAACCAAGGCCGAAAAGGAAATGGACAACCTCGAGAAGTGGCTGCCCGACAAACCTGACCGGGAAAAGTGGTCCATGGAGGCCCCCGCCGGCGGGCAGGAGAACATCGAAATGCCCGATCTGCCCGACGAACTGGAAGACCTCGTCGGCGACCTGCTGGAAGAAGAGGAAGACCTTTTCGAGGAGATGGCCGACGTATCGGCCAAAGCCACCGACAGCGGCGAAAAAGGCCTCGGTTGGGACGCACTGGACGGACCGATATCCAGCATGGCCGCAAAGGGAGTAACGGGCAACCAGCTCCCCAATCCCTCTGAGATATCCGGGCGATCGGGCGAAGGCAGGCAGGGGAAGTCTACCGGCGAATTCGTCGAGGACAAAGCAGTCGGTAAGGGTGGGCGACGCACACCGACGCGTCTGACGCCGGAACCTTTCTCGAAGGGAGAAGTCGATGACAAGGGTTCCGAGGCCGAGGGCGGTTCGACCGGTGGCGGAAAGATTTCAGGCAGCGGCGCCGAGGGGCTCGAAGGGCCCCTGCCGCCGGAAGTCAAGAAAGACCTCAAACGCCTGTCCGGAAAACAGGCAGCCCTGATAAACAAGGCCGAGCAGATTCGAGCACAGTTCAAGGTGACCGATCATTCAAACCTGCGGCTCTTCCAGGCAATCACCCTCATGAATCGCGTCAAGGACGATCTGGACAAGTTCCGCTACCACAATGCTCTGAGGGCCCGCAAGGAAGTGGTCGGAGCACTACAGGACACCGCAATGCTGCTGTCGGGCGACGTGGACGTTCAGGCCGACGCCACCTCCTCGATGCCGAAATACATCCGCGACGACATCGCTGATGCAATGAACGGTACGCTGCCTGAAGAATTCCGAGAAGTACTCAAGCAGTACTATCACAGACTTAACCAGGAAGGCAAGTAAACGTGCAATCAGGCTCCGTCTGGGCACACGACACCATTGGCGCCGAATTGCCCTGATACGCCCGGCCGGTCAACTTCATGAGATAGTATCGCGGCATGACGCTTTTTACCCGAAAGACACCATGGTACTCAGGCGGTCTGGCATTCGAATGTCAGGGGTGCGGTGGTTGCTGTGCCGGACCGCAGGAGGGCTATGTGTGGGTGACTCAAGACGAAGTTGAAGCTATCGCCGCACACCTGAGGATCACTCCCGGGGAAATGATGGACAAGTATGTCCGCCGGGTCGGCAGGCGGATGAGCCTCAAGGAAGTAAAGCCGACCATGGACTGTATTTTCCTGGAAACCGACAATGACGGACAGAGGGCATGCAGAATATACAGCTTCCGCCCCACGCAGTGTCGAACCTGGCCGTTCTGGAAGTCCAACCTCGTGAACTCCGACAACTGGGCGATGGCGGGAATTCGGTGTGTCGGAATTAACCGGGGCAAGCTGTATAACCTCGAAGAGATCGAGACCCGCCGCAATGCCACCCGAGAATAATCTCCAACCCACCAACGCCCGCGGACTGGCGCAAGCGGTCATGCAATGCCGGCGGAACAATTCGTTCTTGCGGGCAATACTCGATGTTTACGAAGACCTCGATCGGGCAACCGGAGGAGACAAAAATAAAAAGCTCTGTTTGGGCGGTGGGGCCTGCTGCAGATTCGATCTGTTTGACCACCGCCTGTATGCGACTCTCGGAGAACTCGCCGTGCTGAAGCGAGCCCGAATGGTCGATCCTTCACGTACGGCGCGCAATCGATGCCCATACCAGCAGGGTCCGAAATGTCTGGCCCGACTGAATCGCCCGCTGGGATGCCGAGTCTTCTTCTGCCGCGAAACCCGCGAAAAATCCGATATAAATAACAATGGCGTTTACGAAACGTTTCACCGGCGAATTTGCGACTTGCACGCGAGACACAATATTCCTTATGCATACATCGAGTTGATTTCGGGTTTGAAGATATTACACGAGTTTTGCCGTTGACACCGCCTCGGAAAGGTTTTATTATTCTGCGAGAGTGCAGACCGCGATGGAGCGGGTCTTCACTGACCGTGTACTCATTGAGGTTAATGGACATGAATAAGCATTGCATTCTACTGGTGCTTGTATTGTTGGCGATGGTGTTTGTCTCCGGGTGTCTCGGGCCCAATACGGGCGAAACGGGTCAAGAACGGTCCTGGCGGATCACCCAGGGTTGGAAACTGGACCGGCGCATGCTCGCCGACGACTGGGATTACATCATGCTGATAAACAAGAACTCCACGTTGTCGCAGTGGCATCAACGTATGGGTTACTGATCTGATCCGCCCTGCCTGATTGTTCCAAGACCCTCCGACACGCCGCCAGAAGCGCCGCGTCGGCGGGTTTTGTTGTCTGGTCCCTCAAACCTGAAACCGCTCGAAAACCCGCGGCGGCCTCAAAGACAGAAGTATCGGAGCGACAGTCATGAGCAAAGCAAACCGACTGGCCGTTTTCCCAGGTACGTTTGACCCGATCACTAACGGTCACCTCGATGTTATCAAACGAGGCATGCGACTCTTTGACGAGTTGGTGGTGGCTGTCGGTAATAATCCGGAAAAGGCCGCCATGCTGGACGCCAAAACGCGGGTGGAGGTCGTCAGGCAATCTACGGTCGACATTCCCGGCGTGCGAGTCGAGATGTTCTCGGGGCTCACCATCGACTTCGCCGCAAGCGTCTCGGCCACGGTGATACTGCGTGGTATTCGCGACTCGAGCGACCTCCACTTCGAGTACGATGTGGCATTGACTAATCGCGTGGTAGCTGGAATTGAAACGGTCTTTATAATCCCCAGCACCGAGCACGCCTTCACTTCATCGAGCCTGATCAAGCAGATTGCAAGAATGGGTGGCGACGTTTCTGCAATGGTGCCGCCCGCGGCCCTGCCTCACTTGAAAGCATGCTGCAATGCGCCCGGACCGGACAACACCCTGAACGAATGAGCCTACACGGCAAACGGATCAACAGCCGGCACGGCAAACGGATCAAAAGCCAACAGCTAACAAGAAACGTCCGAATTTCAAGTAACGGACAACGGCAACGATACCTGCCATTGTCGTCGCCGTAGCCGCTCAACGTGCGCAAAAAACAAGGCGCCAGGAGAGGGGGGCCTGGCGCCTCAAACTCGGTCAAGAGGGAATATGACCGAGGAGCCTCATAGTTACCAAACATTATAATAAGCGATTACCTACCAATATGTCAAGCAAAGAATATTTTTTTCTGACCATTCCCACACCGCCCAATTGCAAGTCCACAACAACTGAAGATAACAAAACTTACCGGTCGCCATCCGCACCCCCGCCGCAAACCGGGCCGCTCGATCCGTCGCGGAGGTACAAACCTCGCGATCTGATGTACTCCTCGACCGCATCGGGCACCATATACCGGACCGGTAATCCCGCGGACAGACGCTCTCGAATTGCTGAAGATGAAATATCGATCAGAGGTGTTGTACATATCCCAACTATCAAATCTGCCGCCAGACGCTTGCCAAAACGCTCAACCAGTAGAGCGGATATCGCCCCCATCTTCTCATGCCACGGGGGACGGGCCGCTATCACGAACCGCGCCAGTTTCACAACGTCGTCCGCCCTGTACCAATCAGGCAGATCCGCCAGCATGTCAGCGCCTACCACCAGGTCGATCGGCCTGTCATCACCGCAAGCCTCCCGAATCTCCAGCAACGTATCAAATGTGTAGCTGGGGGCTGCACGCTGGAGTTCAGTTTGCGATACTTCAAATAAATCGTCGCCCTTAACGGCAAGGTTCAACATTTCCAGTCTGTCGGTGTCCGGCGCGGCGGCCGGGCCTTTGTGAGGCCCCCTGCCTGATGGAACAAGCGTAACACGTCGATATCCACGCTCCTCGGCCACTGCCCGCGCAGCAATCAGGTGCCCGTTATGCACCGGGTCAAACGTTCCGCCAAACAGTACGATCCGTTCAGTCATCATGGTTTTCCGGGCGAGTTCGACACATCGTCTTGACTCCAAGCCCGCTTTATTGTATAAGTTTTGGCCCCCAATAGCGAACTCTTGTGTGTCCGACTCCCGGTCACCGAGACTCGCCATGACAAACGCTACCGCACGGGCGAATCCCTGCGAAAGCAAGAATGGAAGACCAATGGAACAGAAGCACGCTGACATACTGACGGGTACAATCGACGCCGAGTCGCTGGCAAAGCTTGAGGCTCTGGACAACGACAAGGCAAACGCCTTTATCGCCGACGCCGTGGCGTTGTGCAAACCGCGGACGGTGGTGGTCTGCAATGACGATCCGGGCGACATCGCGATGATCCGCCAGGCAGCCATCGACAACTGCGAAGAGAAGCCCCTGGCGATGGAAGGGCACACCCTCCATTTCGACGGGCCCGGCGACCAGGCACGCGACAAGAAGGTCACCAAATACCTCGTGCCCGAAGGCGAGCACCTCGACGAAAAACTAAACTGCACCGATCGCGAAGCCGGACTGGCCGAGTTGCGCGAAATATTCGACGGCTCCATGGCCAGCAGGACGATGTACGTCCGCTTCTTCTGCCTCGGTCCGGTCGACTCGCAGTTCAGCATCTCCTGCCTGCAGCTTACCGATTCGGCTTACGTCGCCCACAGCGAAGACATGCTCTATCGCGCCGGTTATGAGCAGTTCAAGCGACTCGGACCCGACGGCGAGTTCTTCCGCTACCTGCATACCGCCGGGCGCATGGAAAACAACGTTTCGGTCGACGTCGACAAGCGCCGCATCTACATGGACCACACGCAGAACACCGTATACAGCACCAACACGCAGTACGCCGGCAACACTGTGGGCCTCAAGAAGCTCTCGCTGCGTCTGGCGATCCGCAAAGCCGACCGCGAAGGATGGCTGGCAGAGCACATGTTCATCATGGGCGTCAACGGACCGTCCGACCGCGTGACCTACATCGCCGGGGCATTCCCCAGCGCCTGCGGAAAGACCTCCACGGCGATGCTGCCGGGCGAGACCATCGTCGGCGACGATCTGGCGTACTTCAAGGCTATCGACGGAAAAGCCATCGCAGTCAACGTCGAAGCCGGAATTTTCGGCATTATCGCCGACGTGAACGCCGAAGACGACCCGGTCATCTTCGACGTCCTGACCAGCCCGGGCGAAGTTATTTTTGGTAACGTCCTGGTAAAAGACGGCGTCCCGTACTGGATGGGCATGGGCGCCGACCTGCCCGCTGACGGAGTTAACTACCAGGGTCAGTGGACCTCGGACATGACCGACGTGAACCCCTCGCACAAGAACGCCCGCTACACCGTGCGAATCAACTCGCTGGCCAACGCCGACGTCAAAGCCGACGACGCCGACGGAGTCGAACTCGGCGCGATCGTTTACGGCGGACGCGATTCAGACATCTCCGTACCGGTCCAGCAGAGCTACGACTGGGCACACGGAATAATGATCGGCGCGTCGCTGGAATCGGAAACCACCGCAGCCACCCTCGGCGCCGAGGGCGTACGAACGTTCAATCCGATGAGCAACATGGACTTCCTGTCCATGCCGCTGAGCCGGTACATAGGCAACAATCTCGACTTCGCCAAGAAGCTCGACGCCGAGCCGATGATCTTCGGCGTGAACTACTTCCTGAAGAAGGATGGCAAGTTCCTCAACGGTAAGCTCGACAAGGGCATCTGGGTCAAGTGGATCGAGCTTCGGATCCACGGCGAGGCGGACGCAATTCCCGCGCCCACCGGACTGATACCAAAATATGAAGACCTCGCCGATCTCTTCAGGCGGTATCGAGATTTCGAGTACACCCGGGAGATGTATGTCGAACAGTTTACGATCCGAATCCCCGAGAACATCGCCAAGCTTGACCGTATCGGAGCGATCTACGCAGATACGCCCGACACGCCGCAGGCGTTGACCGATGCAATGGACGCACAGCGCAAACGACTGACGGACCTCCAGGCCGCCAAGGGCGACTACGTATCACCGCTGGACTTGTAGTCTCCAACCGGCTCAACAAACTGAAAAGCCTCACCGGACACAATACCCGGTGAGGCTTTTCTTGTTTGTTCTGCTCGCGTTATTCATACTTCAGCACCCATTTGACGTCCACATTAGCGGCCGCGGAGAGTATCAAGCAACTGAGGCCTTCAACCGGGTGAGGTTTTAGCTGCGCCTTACCGCCTTTTGCTTCCGCCGAGATCGCCTTGGCTGCATTGTTGGCGACAACGATCTTAAAAGGTTCGCCTCCGATGACGTGAGCGGCGCCGCTCAACGTTTTGGCTTGGGCGTCCCAGCGGACATCTGACAAATCGACCCAACCCTGAAGGACATGCCTGTCGGTGCTGATTACCTGGGGATGAGCTTGAACCTTACGCAACGAGATCATGGCGCAGCAGTTGGGATTCAATTCCCGCTCGATGCGCGCCGTTCCGGGTAGTTTACCCAGGTATTTGTCAGTCCAAAATTCATAAGCGTGATAGTGGGCGGACGCATCCAGGCCGATGGCGTTGCCCACGCGATCGCCACTGATGTTTGTGGATACAACGGCTTTTTCTTTTCCCGTGTTGTACAGGGCGATCTGGCGCCAGTCGGGCGTCAGTTCCAGGTCATAGACCTGCGGGTCGAGTACGCCTGTGAAAGCATCGAGCGGGCGAGCCGTCCTGGGCTGGGGATAGTGCGGGTAAGTGCGAGAAACATCGTGGGTGATTTCCGGCGTGAACAGCGAGAAAGAAGTCGACAGATCGAGTCGGCCGCTGGTAAGAAAGACCATCGTGAGCAGGGACTTCCGGATTTCCGGTGAAACATTGTGAACGGCCTTTGTGTCCGGGTAGTAGTTGAACACTGTTCGATTCTTGTACCATCGAAGCCCGCTGATGGAGATCATCCCCGGGGCGTATTTGTTGGAATCGCGCCAAGTTCGCTGGGTGTCTACAAGTCCGGCGGTTACATCCAGGCAGGGGCGCGAGGATTCGCCCATGTTTCGCTCATCGATGAGACCGTCTTTTCCCATCGCCTCGCGCAGCAGTTTGAAAGCCCGGCGGTATGCGCCGTTGGTGGTGGAGTAACGGTCATCAAAACCTCCCTCGCATCGCCACGCCGTGGCGGGGTAATCGGCCTTCACCCCGCGAATACCGTCTTGGCGCAGCTTGCTCCAGACCTTTACAAAGTGTTTTGAGAACTCCTTGTCGGTGTAGTCGTACGTCACGTATGGCTGGTGGTGCGGATGCTTGTGCCTCCACTTCTTGTTGGGGGTCCGCTTGTCAACTTCGGAGCCATCATTGAAGAGCATGTACTGCGGATATTTCCGGACGAAATCATCAGACGGCATGCCAAGCTGCATGTAGATGTAGGGAACTCCGCTTGCGGCGTTCATCGCCCGGCTCCACTTGGCGATGGAGTCGTAGGGCGCCACCAGGTGCTTGAACTTGCGCATGTGGGCGTCGTCCCACCAGCCTTGTTCCGTGTCGAGGTGGTATTTGTCCGGTTCCAGGCGGAGCGATACTTTCGTGTATTTTGTCAATCCGCACTTGTTGGCATGCTTGAGTTCTCCAATCAGTTTTGTCGAATTGTTGACCCCGGGCAATTTGCTGAGCACGCCGGTGCTCCATCCGCAGAGCACGGGAAAATCGTAGACGTTGGGGCGCGCCTTGTTTGCAGTCCGCACCGCCAGGCCATAGCGTTCCAATGCTTCGAACGGCTCGCGGGTATGAACATCCAGATAAAAGGTGTCGGCGGCGATATAGGTCTGGTCCTCATCGACCAGCTTTCCGACAGGGTCATCGGCGTAAAAAGTCGGCGATCCATCCCGCAGGACCGCGAACTTGCCAAACTCGTCATTGGCCAATCCGCCCCAAACCGCCGTGCGGCGTTTACCGTCAACCACTCCTGTCAGCATCAGGCTGTTTGCGCTGCGACGCGTTAAACCGGCGGCGACGAGTGTCTTTTCCGCACCGGCCGAACCGTTCAGCGTCATCGGTTGTTTCATCTCCTTACCGCCAAAGAACACCCCGCCGCCAAGCGGCGTGCTTTCCCGCAGTCTAAAGCTGAGATAATTCGGCATCTTAACGCCAAAACCGCATACCAGGGCGGGATGATTCGCATAGAGGCAATAGGAATACAGTAAATGGGCATACTGGCGATTGGGCCGGCCTCGGTAGCCCAACTCGTTGAAGTCCGCAACTTCCAGTGTGACGCGTTTTCCAACTCCAAGCCCATCGCGTACATCATCGGCATACATCTTCACGACAGCGCCGCGTTTTCCTCGCGCCAAACCAAAACGCGCATCCGACAGCAAGGCCTCGTTGCTCGATGCATCGTGGATGGAGAATCCACCTTGTTTATCAAACACGACGGAGATGATCCCGTTGCTTAATCGCCCATCCGCGTACGTCAAGGATTTCTTGGCGCCGTCAGCCCGAAGCCGCCCGCATGTCACGGACAACAACAAGACGACTACCGCCAGGCCAAAACGTCTGAAGAGACTGTTGGTTTTCTGTTTGCAGTACAGCATTTTGAATTCCTGGGACGTCTGGATTATTGGTTTTCTCTTCTTCCATGGGCCTCTTGGGCCTGCCTGCCGAAGGCACGGCCGCGCTGCAATTCGGGGAAGATCCATGTCCACCAGGCTTTGTCGTTAACTGGAACCCGGAGCCCTGCGTCTGAAACCCGCCGTTATTACAGCTTCCAGGGCGCACGCAGCGTGCGAGTGAGCATTCTTGAGGCCTGGGCGTCGCCGATGAAGTCTTCAGCTTTCGGGTCCCATTTCATCGGGCGACCGGTGCGAATCAGTATGTCGCTTATGTGGCTTATCGTGTCGCTTCGGATCGCCGATTCGACCGGGTTGATCGTCGCCTTGCGCGACTTGACGGAGTCCAGGAAGTTGCGGTCCTGGCCGCGGCTGGCGATAAGGTGGATCTCGTTGGTTCCGATCTTGACTTTCAGCAGTTTCGGATCGCCGGCGTAGATCCCGCCGCGGTCGACGCTTACCCAGCCTTTTGTTCCGTGGAATGTAGTCCCGTGATCGCACCAGCGTTTGCGGTATTTCATGACCACGGGCCGTGCGACGCGGTGGCCCATGAATCGCATCTTCACGCCGTTTGCGTAGGTGCAGTACACGTCCCATGAATCGATGGTGTCGTACAGCCCCCGGGTCGGCAGCGAGCCCTTGCCTTCGTAGCTTACCGGGCAAGTGTCGTCTGCGTTCATGCCCCATTGGGCGATGTCCAGCGGGTGGGCGCCCCACCCGGCGATGAATCCCAACGCGTAATCGTAAATGTGATACGTGCCCCAGTTCCTGCACCGATCCGGCGTGTAGGGCTTCATCGGCGCCGGTCCGATCCAGAGGTCGTAGTTCAGGTCCGCGGGGACTTCAGCCTTGACCACCTTTCCGTACTCGGGCCCCTTCCCGTCGCCCCACTTCTTGCCGCTGTTCGGGACCTGCGAGTCGATATCCGGGCACCACGCGTCGATCGTCTTGATCTCGCCGATGTATCCGTTTCGCACCAGTTCGCAAGCGAAGCGGAACTGCCTGCCTGACCGCTGCTGCGTCCCGTACTGGAAAATATTCCCGTATCGCTTGATGGACTTTCGCAACTCCATGGCCCATGCCATCGACACGCCCAGCGGTTTCTCGACGTACATGTCCTTGCCGGCCTTCGAAGCCGCCATCGCCAGCGGAACGTGCCAGTGATCCTGCGTGCAGATCGCCACCGCGTCGATATCGTCCCGCTTGAGAACTTCGCGGAAGTCGGCGCAGGGCTTGACGGTATTGCCGCCGCCGTATTTCTTGTTAAACCTCGCCGCAAGCCGCTCGCGCCTGGACTTGAACGGGTCGCAAACGGCGAGATACTGCACATCTTTATGCCTGACAAACCCGCCCGAGACCGCAGATCCCCTGCCGCCGCAACCAATCTGGGCCATGCGGATTCGCTTGCTCGGAGCCTCGGCGCCAAAAACGCTGGAAGGCACGATCGCCGGAAGCGCCACAGCACCGACGCCAGCAGCCGAAACACCCTTCAGGAAACCTCTTCTGGTGACATTCGTTGTGCTCATTTTCTTGTCCTCTGGTCAAACGTTATCTGGCGTATTTGCTCGATCCGCATCGAGACTGAATGGTAAGGATTTCGGCATCCTGACACAACATCGTATCCGAAATATCCGGGCGATGTTTCCTGCTGGCCTCACGTCCCCAACATGCCGATATCTATAGTGGCGTGACATGAACCCCACGAAGGGCTGAAGTGTATAGAACAAGAAATCTCATCAGATCTTCGACAATATTGGTTGGAATCGTATTGTCTATCGCTTCCGGAGCAGGCGGACGTAATGCAGCATATGCAACATCTACAGTAACCGCATCGATAAAACCGTTTGTCATCGTCAGCCCGGAAACAGCCGCCGTAAACGTCGCGGTTTCAGACGTGGGCCTCATCAGCGCGACCGTGACATTTCACGTTATCGCAAACACCGCGACCGTTAGCATGGCTGCGACCGCCACTGCACTTTACCGGACCGACGATCCAAACGCCCAGCAAGCCACGCCAATTCCCCTCCATCTCGCAAGCGGAGCATCAATCACCCCCGACAACACCGGAACGATCGCGCGAGCCGGTTACGTTAACGACACAATGCTCGACGGCATGCCCGCAAAGAGCACGAGCGTTATCTCATTCCAAAGCAATCAGGAAAACCGATTCCGTGAGGATGTAGGGGTAACGGTCACATGGAACCAATCCGATCCGACCAGACCAAGGGGACTGTATCACGGTAAAGTGAAATTGACGGCCCTGGTCATGCCATGATACCGCAGCCGATCTGAAATATCTGTACAATTGAGTATGGGGGATTGCAGGCGTATAATAGATTGTAGTGAATGAGTTGCCGCTACCGAGAGCACCACCATGTACGCCACCGGAAAAACATCTTTGCTTCTCACCGCCATATGCTGCTTTGCGGGCTGCACCAAGACCATTGAGATCCGCCACTACCCCGCCTTCTACACGCCCGATCTGCAATCGGTAGCTGTCCTGCCGTTTGACAATGACACCCTGGACGTTCGCGCCGGACAATACCTGGCCGAGCGACTCGCCAGGTCCATGAGGATAAATGGCACGTATAAGATAGCGGGACCGCGCGAACTCGCCGCCCGTCTCGGCGCCGAAGAGTTGAAGAAATTCCCCCCCGCCGACAGACAGGCAGCGGCCAAGCTGCTCGGAAAACTCGACGACACGCAGGCCTTCATCACTGGTACGGTCACAACCTTCACGTCAACCGGGTACACCTACAGATGGCGAAACAGAGGTTACGGATATTCATGGTACGTCTACGATCCCTATCTGTACTACCCGATCAATTACTGCTCGCACAACGAAGGCCGCGTAAGGGCTCACGTAAGCCTCGTTCTTATCGCCGATGGCTCGATCGTATCTGAGACGGCGATACATGTAGGCAAGACAGTGTTCTCCGACGGTGACCCGCCGCATATGACGCCCGACGAATGCCTGATCGAAGCGGCCAGGCGCGTCGTTAACAGACTTGTCGATCGGTTCACCATTGTCCGCAAGCGAGTAAAAGTGCCGCTTGACAAAGCATTGCAGACAGCCGATGGCAGGGACGGGGACAAATGGCGGATCACAGATCGCTTCGACGCAAACAGCGAGGGCATACATGCCGTGGTATCCCTGCCGCCCGAATGCAATGGAAACCAATTTCGTCTGGAAGTAACCGAGCCCGGGGGGACCGAAGTCCTGGTCGACAGGGAATTCGTCTGGTCTAACCGCCAAAGCGAATACGAATTTGTCTTCACCCCGCGGAAACTGAGCCCCTCACCGGCCGGACGGACGTTCGTAATCACGCTCTATTTGGATTCCGAGCAAATCAGATCGCGAAAAATAACTATCAAATAGCACCTCGAGCAGCGTCTTGTCTGTTTTCCACGCTCTCTCCATCGTCTCGATCTCCCCCGTGGGGAAGCTCTTGGCGATGAACGGTGGGAGAGTCACTTCGCTGAATTCCTTTTTGGGCGTGACGGTCACATCCCGTTGTGTTTCGATCAGCCCGTATTGGCTGGGAAGAGTTTTCGTATCCACTTTCAGCACGAATCCGCCCGGCTTCACTCCGCCAAGATAGTAGCTTCCGTCACCGGCTGTGACCGAGTCGACAACGATCTCGCCGGTCTTCGAATCGACCAGAAAGACCCTGACTCCCACGATGGGTTTTGGTGCTGCGCCGTTAACATAAAGGACCTTTCCCGTAATCGCGATGAACGGCGTCAGCGCAAAGTCAACCCTCGTCAACCGGTTCGGCATGACGCACACCATCTGCGTCCCATGCACAACGGAGTAGTCGGCGGGCACAGTATCCATTTCCAGCGATACACGTACGGTCCTGTCCCGTCCGACCGTGGACAGCAGGAATCGCCCCCGCTCGTCGGTAATGTCCTCTGCCACCGTGCTCATCCGGACCTTGATTTCCTTGACGCCTGGTTCGCCTTTGTCCCTTGTGGCGTTTGCGTTATAGTCGACAAAGACCGTACCGTGGATCGCGCCGCGGTCCGGATTGACCCGCCAGTTTGTGACGCGGCGCGGGCGCATACCGTCAAATGCGAAGAGATTGCTGAGATTGACGTAGGCAATGGCCGTCCACTCCTCCCGCTGGTAGCGAGTTTGCAGACCAATGCGATTCCGCCCTGTACGATCCGTCAGCAACTCGCAGCGGTTTTCGAAGAACGCATCTCCCCGGTTGCTTCTGTGATCGATATCCCAACCGACTTCCGTACGCAACTGCACGCTGCGCTTGCCCGTAGTACGATACGAATGGAACACAGAGTGCCTGGTTTCAGTCTCGTCGCCCCGGTAGGAAACGCCAACGGACTGCCGGTCGGAAATTGTCTTGCGGGCCGTAAGCGCCACCGTCGGCTGGCGACCCGTGGTTATTCCAGGCAATTGCAGCCCCGACAGGAAATCCGAATAGTCGCCCATTGACAGAGCATCACCGCTGGAAGCATCGGCCATCAGGGTCAGGTTCCTGAACGGAGTGGCCCTGACTCTGACCCGGTAAATGGTCAGCGGATTCTCCGCCCAGCTTTGGTCCAGGCGGTTGGCCTCCAGTGACACGGAAGTCCGGGGAATCGCCGAGGTGCTTACCGCCAGCCCCTGGTAATTCGTACGAAGCGTCTCGCTCTGGCTGCCGTCAAGGTTGTTCCATATCGTCCCTGCCGAAAAACGCGCTCTCCACTTCCTCGATATACGCCAACCGCTTGTGATTGTCGCGCCCCGGCGATCCCGCAGATCGGGATTCACGCCATCGAAAAAATCCGTACCGAAGCTGAAAATCTGCGAACGGATTGTGACGTTGCGGATAGGGCAAATGTCTGCTTTGAACTTAAGGGCCAGATCATTGTACTGGTCTTCGGGCCCCTGCCCGTCTTCGTCCCTGCCTGCGCTGGCGGCCATGTCGCCGGACAGCAACACCTTGTCCATCGCCAGCCAAGACACTTGTGCCCCCCCATTGATTCCGGACTTCGGATAACTGCGTCCATCGCGAACATATCTCCTTTCAAGGTACTCACCCCAGAAGTCCTTGTGGACCGCCAGCGAACCGCCAAGCGTCACATTGGGCGTCAGACCGTGCAGCACGCGTCCTACCGCCATACCGCCGTCGGCCTCAAACCTGGTCGAGCGCCTCCTGGTTCCCGCCGCACCCAGGAACGCCGTTTCGCCCTGCGTCAGGAGCACCGCGCTGCCCATGATCTCCTTTTCCAGCGTACTGGTCAAACCGTCGGGGTCAGTTATCACAATTCGAATCTCATTCAGGACACCGGGAGTCAGGTTAATATCTTCAAACACATAGCTGCCGAACCCGGGCTTGGTCGGACTGTCCGGAAGAACCTCCAGAGTATCGATGCGCCGGTCGTTGATAAACAACTCCACTGTGGAACCAGCGCGGGCCTGCCCCTCGAAAACGTGGGGTTGGAGAAAGTAAGGACGAAGCCCGTAACCGCGTTTGCGAGATCGGGCAGGATCGCTGCGACCGGTAAATCCGTTGACGCGGACCCCGGTCATCCTGATGCTGGGCATGTTGATATCATTCAGTCCGAAAACGGAATCTCCGACCGCCAACTCAGCGTTGGCGAACCGCCGGGACCATTGGAGCCAGTCCATCTTGACTGCATCCTGTCCGTCACGAAAGAGACCGCCATACTTATCCATCACATATGACGGTTCGGATAGCCTGACCTTGTATCCTCCCTGGGCGAGGCTGCCCCAAATTGTCTGAGTCACACCGCCGAGAGTTCCGCTGTGAGTGGCGGATCTATCCTTCTTGGATTGCAACCGGTAGGTTCCCCTGGCGTCGAGCCTCATGAAGTGAACGCCATCTTTTTTGGGTATGGCCTCTCCGTGAACTTCGGGCAGTTTCGGGCCCGTATCTTCGGTGGGAACACCCAACAGCGATGCCCTCTTGCGAATCTTCCATATCGCCAGTGTTCTGCCCGTCTTACCGCTGACCTCATAGTTGGCTTCATCCCACGCCAATGGGATATCCAAGATGCCCGACACCGACGCGGGCAAGATAAAGACGTCCTGCCTCTGCGTCATCTCAGAAACCGTTACGATCATCTTCAAGGGCGCAGACTTGCCACCGCGTTCCATCATCCCCCGCTCGGTATCGATAACCGTGTGACCTCCAGGGCCAAACGTAAACGATACCTGCCCCTCTTTTCTCATAACCTTGACGCCCAGCCGTTCGAGTATCCTCACCAACGGTATGAACCGCCGCTTGGAAGGCGTCAGGATCGAGTCCATGTCCAGGATCACCACCTCCTGCCCCCGACGAGGACCGCGCAATGTGAATCCAACAACTTCGCGTTCAAACCCCGCCTGAGCGGGCCGGCTCGTGGGACCGGACGCTGCACCTTTCGCAGGCGACGGACGTGTAGTTGGACCTCGACCGACAGGACGTGTGGTTGGACCTCGATCGGCAGGACGTGTGGTTGGACCTCGACCGGCAGGACGTGTAGTTGCAGCCATCCCGTGGACCTGAATCGACACGAGCCATCCTGCTGCAACCAGAGCCAACAAGGCCGGCGAAAAACGGCGCCGGCCCGACCGACTACTGTACCTGCCCTTTCTTTGCGGACGCCGGGGCGCGATCAGTTGCAAGAGGCTCGTCTGATGTATTGCCCTTGCCCTTGTCATCAGGCTGATCCTCAGGTGGTTTCATTTTGCCCTTCTCAGGGCTCGTAATGGTCGGTTTGGTTTTCGCTGTCGGCTCGGTTTCAGGGGGCGCCGCGGGTTTGTAGGCCAACGTGAATTCCTCTGAAAGCCCTGCCTTGAGTTGAGGCGAGGTATAATTGATCTTCACTCTGTAATTGCCTTCAGGCAGCTTTGCCTTCACGTCAGTCTTGAAATTTCGCGCCGACTCCCGGAGAACGTAGCTGTATCCCAAGTCGCCTTTTTCGAGGGACTCTCCCTTTTCGGACAGTATCTCGTACTTCCCCCGCACCAGAAATCTGCCATTGCCCTTGTTGACAATGCTGCAGGTAAGCTGCGGCCCGTTCTTACCGCTCTTGAGCGTGGCTCCGTCCAATGAGCCCTGCACATTGACCTTACCTGACTTCCCGAAAATGGGCACGAGTATCGATGAGACCACTTCAATCTTCAGGTCGCGCCCACCGCCATCTTTAGTTTTGGACACGGTTGTCTTGAGTGATTCAAGTTCCAGACCCGCCCAGTACTCCCCATCCTTCCGCTTGCCTCTGGAAAGGATTACAAAGCGGATAGTCCGGCGGGTCTTCGGGGCGAGGGTCAGCTCCCTGGGGTTGAACTTGATCTGCGTAGCCAGCGATTTGTCATCCGGCTTGACCTCCCGCAGACCGCCGTCGCGAAGGAGTTCAAAGTGAATCACCCGAACGCGAAAACGTTCCTGGGCGTCTCCGGGGTTGGATATCACCAGAGACCCCGCCGGACGTCCCTTATCAAGCTCAATATCGATAAAAGCCGGCCTGATCGACACCGCACCCCGGAGCGAACCGGTCAGAAGAACAATGATCAGACCCACCACACACGCGATCACCTTTACACCACGGAAGTTTTTCTTCATAACAGGTATCCTTGGTAACACGCACAGCGAACATATCGGATCTGTCGCCGCAAGTACGACAACAGGCAAAACTCGGCAGAAACAATAAACGGGCAATTGGCACGAACGTACGGTAATTCAGTCAGAGACGGTTGGCCGACTGACACAACAGTATTAAGGTATCGACGGCGACGCCGGGAGCAGAAGAGCCGTCAACTTGACTTTTCCGCTGTACTCTCCGGTGGGCTTTTCAGGGTCATCCTGATTCCAGGTGACCGTGAGACGAACGTTCTGACTGAAGTGGTTGTTCTGGCTGCTCTCGAACGTAATCTGTTCGGTGGGCACGCCAGGAAAACCATCGATATCTTCGGTGGCGCCGCCGATGAGGAAGGCCGCAACCTGGCTGCCGCCCCCGAGAGGGTTGGCATTGTCCGGGTCAATCTCAATGCCCGCGGTCACATTCAGGGGTATCGGCTGAACTTCCGTACCCAGGGGATCGTCACCCTTGAACAACGGGCTGGCCGCCGCATAAAGCGTAACGACCTGGAGGTTCGCGTCTACGCGGAAATCGATAGTAGCCGTGAAGTCACCGGTCTGAACCGTCCCGGCATTAACAATCGCGGTACTGGCTTGAACGCCGACATTGGGGTCAACTTTCACAAATACATGGGCGGAGGCAGATCCTTCGGTATCACCACGGACTACCACCACCATCCCGGTGAGCATCACGCCCACCACTAGAAGTAGAAATAACTTTTTCATAATGTGTTCCTTTCGGTTAAATTACCACACCGTCAGAGCGACCGTTCATTAACCGTCGTCCGCACCAAATTGCCCGTCAATACGTAAAATCAAATCCATCTGCATTCGAACATCGTAAAAACCTTGATAATCTGCAAAATATCAACAATCTCCTTGATATGCTCCTTTCCCTTGCCGATAATGAAAATGCCACGGGGCGGTGGACGCATAGCGCCCACCATCCCCAGGCCTGTGGACCAGCGAGACCCGGCAAGGTTATCCGCTGGTCCACTCTCTTTTATTTTTTCATTCTCGCCGACACGCACGACCCGATCGTCTGGAACCCGCGCCAACGAGATTACGCCATCCAAACCACCACTTTATCCTTCTTCCGTTTGACCTGGCCGTCATCTCCGTTTTTGAAAGGAGCCTCCATGCGCCTTGCACAACAAGACACCGAGACGAAAATGCCCCCACTTACCAGCCACAATAAACGTCTCGGGCCTATAACATTTGAACTTGACCTGCAATAGTAGGCATCCATCTCGACGTGTGTCAACAAAAATGTCGCCTTTTTAATATTTATTTTTCATTTGATTTTATGCGACTCGCGTATATATAATCAGCGCGTGGAATTGGGCTCGTTTTAAGTTCCGCCGGCAGGAAAGTGACAGTTTCAGTGGCAGGGAAGCCCCAATGCTCAGCTCGAACGCTTACGTCCGTTAACGGATACCTCTCTGTTGATAAAAGGAGTTCATGGTAAGAGAAAGGAGATCGTCATGAAAACTTCTAATAACCTTACGCTTGCGCTCGTATGCCTGATCGCCCTTGTGCTCGCGGGCACAACCCCACCGGCCATGGCCGCACTTTGGACCATCGAACAAATCACAGATAACGAGGTCAATGACCGTTATCCACAGCCCAGTGGTTCCGACATAGTCTGGCAGAGACATGACGGCGCCGACTGGGAGATCATCCTTTATCACTCAGGCGCCGAACTACCTCCCCTGACGAATAACGCCACCTCCGACGAGTACCCCACCATCTCCGGCGATAACGTTTTTTGGCAGCAATGGGATGGAAACGATAACGAACTCTTCCACTACAAAATATCAACCACAGTCATCCAACCGTGGACCAATAACTCGCGACACGACCAGTATCCGCACGTTTCGGGCGACACACTGGTCTGGGAGGGTTTGGACGGACAATTGGACGGAAACGACTGGGAGATATTCAGCGACGATATCGCCAACGGACCGGGAGAAACGCGGGTCACCAACAATAGCGTTCTCGACAGTGATGCTCGCGTCAGCGGCGACCGCATCGTATGGGAGGGATGGGACGGCGGCGATCTGGACATATTCCTGTCCGACGGCGGCGTCATTTCGCAACTGACCACAAACTCCGTGAACGATTCCAACCCGGACGTCAGCAGCGGAGCGGTAGTCTGGCAGCGAAGCGATGGCGATGCGGAAATCATGCTCTACGATGGAATTCTCACGTCTCCGATCACGGGTGATGATCGCTTCGACGTTAACGCGGTAGTCTCCGACACGTTGCTTGTCTGGCGACATCAGGACGCCACCACCGCCGCCGACTACGAGATCATGATGCTCGCGGTCGGCAACGTCTATCAACTGACGGACAACGACTTCCCGGACGGCCAGGCGGACATCGACGGTGATACAATTGTCTGGGAGGGATGGGACGGTCACGATTGGGAAATCTTCACAACCACCATCCCGACGGCCATCCTACCCGAACCATGCACAATAACGCTGCTTGCACTGGGATCTTTGGCGGTACTCAAACGCCGGCCGACATAGGAAGCTGACACTACAGACACTCTCAGGCAGCTACCGCTTCTTGACCGTCATGCTGATTCCGAAACTCTCCATCATAATGAACGACGTGTCCAGATCGGGGTTCTTGGTAATAGCTTCAATGTAGCGAGGATCGGGCATTGGAGGGTGCATGTCGTGTCCCAGGATCAGTCCGCCGGGGCGGACCAGCGGCAGGAGCTGGGCGAGATAGTCGACGTAGCCCTTTTTCTCGGCGTCGAGAAACACCGCGTCGATCTGCCCTTTGTCTTTGTGCTGTTTGACCGTCTCGTGCGCGTCGCCTTTGATGATAGTGATCAGGTCGTCGACTCCGGCCTTCTTGAAGTTTGCGCGCGCTATCTTGATCTTTTCGGGATCGATCTCGTGCGTGAAGACCTTCCCGCCGACGGCGCGGGCTCCCATCGCCAGCCAGATCGTCGAATATCCGCTCGACGTACCGATCTCGACGATACGCTTGGCCCCCGTGGTCTCGACCAGTTGCCGCAACACGCGTCCTTCTCTGGTGGTGATGTTGAGATACCATTTACCCTTGGCCATCTCCGCCAGCGCCGCCAGGGCCTGCTTCTCTTTGTCGTCTTTGGGCACCGGCGGAGCGTCGACCTTGGGCTTGCCCCCGTAGTTGAAGCCCATGCGATCTGATCCGTCCCCGGGGCTCTTCCTCGCCTTGGCGAGTTCAGCGAATCCGCCTGCGACCAGCAAGGTCGCTGTGACCCACAACACGATCATTACATTTCGCAGCATCCTGAATCTCCTTACGGTTAGTATCCTTGTCCGTGAGACCGAACGATCGGCGCGGCCCCTCAACGATGATTGTACCCAAACTGCCCCCTCGAGCAAGACCGAATCGAACGTATCGCACCGGAACAGTACTGGATGTTTGAACCGGATCAGATTATGGTATTCTACGAAAGTCAGTTGAGTGTCCTTATTGAGCGGAGTGTCAGCATGATTTCAGAAAAAGACAGAAACATCATTCGCCAACTGGCCGCCAAGTGGATGGAATTCGCGTCGCTGCCTGTGATGAACGAGCGGAAGCGGCTGTGGAAGGCGGTTCATGACCTCCAGGCCGAGCGGCCCGTGATCCTCGTTGAGACCGCCTGGATCGAGGACTTCGTTTCAGCATCCGAAATCCTCTGCGAGGACCCGTTTCTGAGAACCGTCGAGCAGAACATGCGAATCACCCTGCGACAAGCCGAGGAACTCGAAGACGATCTGGTCATAGAGCCCTATTACAGGATGGGGTGGAAGATGATCTTCTCCGACTACGGCGTCCCGGTGGAGATTCACTCCTCGATACAACAGCCGGAATCCATAGCATACCGTTTTAATTTCCCAATCGCGGCCCCCGAGGATATCGGTAAGCTTAAGAAAAGGGTTCTCGGCGTCGATCGGGAAAAGACCAGACGCCTGACCGAAACGCTGGAAGACGTGATGGGCGATATCCTGCCGATCGTGCCCGGAAACTACGATCCTTTCGCCTACGAATTTGATGTCGGGGAGTTTGGGGATCTGGGGTTCAACGGTACGTTTTTCTTCGGGTTGACCTGGCAGCTCTACAGGTTCATCGGAAACGACAGCCTGTTCCATTGGGTATACGACGCCCCCGAGGCGATACACGATCTGATGTCTTACATGCTCGACGACCGGATCGCGTTGTTCGAGTTTTTCGAGAAAGAGGGTCTTCTCGCGTTGAACACGGACAACCAGATGGCCGGTCCCCGCAGCTACGGGTACGTCTCCGACCTGCCCGAGCCGGACTCGACCGGCGAGGTGAAGCTGAAGAACCTGTGGGGATGGGCCGAATCGCAGGAAGCCGAAGGCATCTCGCCGGAAATGTATGGGGAATTTGTTCTACCGTACCTGGCGAAGTTGAGCGAGAAGTTCGGACTGATCTACTACGGGTGCTGCGAGGGGGTGGACAACAAGCTTGAAATGATCATGGACGCAATCCCGAATCTCAGGAGCGTCTCGGTTTCCGGGTGGTCTGACTTTGCAAAGTGCGCCGAGATGCTTGGGAAGAACTACGTTTATTCGCGCAAACCTGTTCCCGCCCACATAAGCGGGCCGAATCCCCACTGGGATCTCATGGAAAAGGACATGAAGGACACCTGCGCCGTCGCCAGAGACTGCAATGTGGAAATCCTTTACAGGGATGTCTATACAATCAACGGGGACAGGAGGCGTCTCAGGAAGTGGGTTGACATGACAAAATCCATCTTCCAGATGTAATCCGCCCTTACTTATTGCATCGAGCGGTACAGCCCTTGTCAAGAAGGCGGGAATCCGGTACCTTGCGTTCATCTACTATTACACGAAGCTGAATGGCCGGTCGCCGGCCGAGCATGATATGGCGCGGTACTTCGATGTCTCGCCGCCGAGCGTCCACCAGATGGTCGTAACGCTGGAAAAAGGTCGTCTGATCGAGCGCACCTCAGGACAGGCCCGGTCCATCAGACTATTGCTGGGGCGACAAGAACTGCCGGATTTGGAATAAGACCCTGCCTCGCGGTGTGCAGTGGTCTACCGCAGAAAGTTCACAAAGAAACCAGGCAACGAGAAGGATGCCCCATGATCTACTCCGCACATCGTCCTGACGGAGACCGAAGACGAGGTGATTCACGCCTTGCGCAGCTCGTGCAAAACACTCAGCGCGTGCTCTTGGACACTCAGCAGGGTTTTGTCTATGATTCGCTCCATCTTGGCCGCGATGCGCTCGGCAATCTCGCTGGTATCCTGGTAGATTTCGCAGAAGATTTGCACAACGGCACCGGGATAACCCCCGCAAAGTCGAGCATAAACAGAGTAGCCAACTGCGATCTATCCACCAATCCTGGCGGGTTCATCGAGAATGGTCATCAGTTTCTTGGCACAGTACACCCGACCGCGATGCGCGTCGCCAGTCTGCTCCAGTACACCCAGAGATCGCAGCTTCTCGATGGCGCGCTGGGCGGTTGTGTAGGCCACGTCCAGCCGCTCGGCCGCCCTGTTGATTGTCCAAAACGGGTTCTCGGCCAGCAGGTCCACCAGCATTGAGACGCTCTTGGAGGCACTGCCGGCGACTTGGGATCGCCAAGCTGTCAGCAGACCATTGATGCGTTCGGCCCGGCGCAGGGCGTCAGCAGACATCCGGGCCACGCCGTTGAGGAAGTACTCCAGCCAGTTGGCCCAGGCGGCATTGTGTGAAACGGCCGTGAGGCGGTCGTAGTAGTCCGACCGAGTCGCCTCGAAAAACGCACTGAGGTACAGCAGCGGCGTCGGCAGGATGCCCCGCTCGATCAGAAACAGCGTGATCAGCAATCGACCGACACGACCGTTACCGTCCAGAAACGGGTGGATTGCCTCAAACTGGTAGTGCAACATTCCAACCTGGATCAGCGGGGGCAGGTTGCGGTCATGCAGAAAGTCCTCCCACTGGCCGAGGCAGTCGGTCAGACGGTCCGCCGGCGGTGGGACGAAACTAGCGTTATTCACCGTGCAGCCGGGCGGACCGATCCAGTTCTGGCTGCGCCGAAACTCACCCGGCGCAGCCTGGTCACCGCGAACGCCCTGCATGAGTTTCTCGTGCAGTTCGCGGATCAATCGAAGCGACAGCGGCAGGGAATCCAATCGGGCCATGCCGTACTCGAGGGCAACGACGTAGTTGCCCACTTCCCGAAGGTCGTCCGGGCTGCGCTCGACGGCCGCACCGGCGTCGGACGCCAGCAATTCGCCAAGGGTCGCCTGCGTACCCTCGATCCGACTGGATAGCACAGCCTCCTGCGTCACGAAAGACCGCATCAGCAAGTGTGGGTTCGGTAGGCTTCGCCCCTCGCCTGCAAGCTGCCCCACAAGCCGGTCGGCCTCGGACAACGCTCGGAGCAAACGCGGAGTCATCTCGATCTCTGGCGGAAGAGGGTTCGGAACGAAGGCCTCGTATCCGCCGGGACACTTGACCAACTTGCCGGAACTGTGCAGTCTGCTCTGCATGTCCAAAACATACACGCCGAAGCGAAAACAAGCAAGTCTCTTATTTTCACAATACCCACAAATCGAAAATAACAACCGGCCTTATTTGCGGAGATGAAAACAGACGCCAGCTTCCGGCCGCACGTAATCGCGGTGTACAGCGCCCAAGAGGCAACCAGAGAAAGACACATGGATCGAGAACCCGTCGAGGACATCGTCGGATCGCTGAAAAGGGCGCACTCGGACGTTCCATCTCAGCCTTCTCGTCCAGTATTGATGGCGGACTCGCCATCCGCGGGTCGAGGCGATCGGCATGCGCCAGAAACCACATTCGCGGTCCAGCGGCTCAGATGCCTCCTGACCCAGCAGGGAACACTATACTGTAATCATCATCTTAATTACGCGGTTTGAAAAGTTTGGGGCGCCGACCAAGAGCTTGCGTTTTCCTTAACCGGTGCCCCGCAGTTTTCACAGTCAATTCACTCCATGGTCACCTCCTTTCTGAAAGCGTCCCTCACGCACGGGAGGAACGCTCGTATTCTTCGATGTCCTGGAGGCGAAATCGGCGTGTCCCACGCGGAACGGCCCCCAGGTAATAAGATTCGATTCCCACACGATCGCAGATAGTCCTGGCGCCGGTCACTGACACCTGCCATCGCCTGGCCAGCGTTGCGAGTGAGACAAATTGCTCTTGTAGATTCTTGTTGTCTCTGTCATCTGTCATTGTTTTCTTGCTCCAGTTTGTCTGCTAGCTGCTTGGCGACCTTTACAGCTTCCTGCACTTCGTCGAGGAGGTAGATATCGGCCGTGGCGATTCATGTGTGTCCGAGCAGGACTTTGGCTGCTTCTTTGCCGAGGATTGACCGAACTCCCGTGGCCTTGGTCCGTCGAAGATCGCACCGCTCCACCGGGAACGCTCTTGCATCAGGGCTCGCATCCTTGTAAACTCTACCATCGGTGATGCGATAAGGTACGCCGGTTTTGCTTTTCTCGATGTGTCCTTCAGATAACTGTAACAGAAACTGTAACAGAATGAGCGGTTTTTCGTGTCCAATAGGGGCACGTCGGGGCACATCGGGGCGGGACAACAGAAAGCACTGAACACCCTGCAAATACAGGTGATACCAATAGCTAAACCACAAAGCACTGTGGTAAAGCACCTTGCCGGAGTGGCGGAATTGGCAGACGCGCGGGATTCAAAATCCCGTTATGGCAACATAGTGTGGGTTCGAGTCCCACCTCCGGCAGTACTCGACACGGGACGCCTAAGAGCGTCCCAACTGGAAGAAGAAGAACCAATCATCAGTTCAACATGAGAACCGATAGAGGGTAGTTTGGTTGTACTCCTGGCCTGGTTTCAAGATGACCGACGGAAATGCCGGAATGTTCGGGGAGTTGGGAAAATGCTCGGTCTCCAGGCATAACCCCGAATGCTTCTCCAGCTTTCCGCCATCGCGTGAGGCAATGGTTTCATCAAGGTAGTTCCCGCTGTAGAAGAGAAGTCCGGGCTGTGTCGTTAACACCTCCATGATCCGGCCGCTTACCGGGTCGGTAAGTGTCGCGGCCAGTCCGTATTCACCCATCTCCTTGTCGATAATCCAGTTGCAGTCATATCCCTTGGCCCAGTGGAGAAGATTGTAATCGGCGCCAATCCGCTGTCCTATCGCCGTAGCCCTGCGGAAATCCATCGGCGTTCCTTCCACGGAAAGGATATCGCCGTTGGGAATGGACTCGTCGTCAGCGAAGGTGATCCGGGAGGCCGGGATTTCCATCTTGTGGTTCAACACGTTGCCCGAACCGGCGAGGTTGAAATAAGTGTGGTTCGTCAGGTTCACAGGAGTGTCCGCGTCGGTAACGGCGTGGTATTCAATCTTGACACCGGCGGCGTTTTCAATTGAGTACGTGACGGTGGTCTGGAGGTTGCCGGGATACCCCTCGTCGCCGTCAGGGCTGAAGTATTTCAGCACGAGACTCTCGCCGTCAACAACGGCGTCCCACAGCACCTTGTCGAATCCCTTTACTCCGCCATGGAGATGGTTGTTCCCGTTGTTCGCCGCCAGCTTATACGTTTTTTCGTTAAGCGTGAACTCGGCTTTTCCTATCCGGTTGCAGCACCTTCCGGTAATGCATCCGAAATAGGGAGTCTCGTCGGTGTAAGAGTCAAATTCATCGTATCCAAGAGTCACTTCTCCGGGCGTTTTATCCTTGTCCGGCGCCAGTATACTCGTAATGATTCCGCCGTAATTGGTTATCTTGACCTGGAAGCCGTCACTGCCCGATAAGGTAAAAAGAGTCACCTCTCGGCCGTCATTGAACTCGCCCCATTTTGTCGCTTCTATCATGTCCATATCAAAAACTCCTTCGGTGTTACGCGTGGTCTCTCAGACCGCCGTTAACGTTAATAATTGTCCCGGTCACCTGGCTGGACAGATCGGACAGCAGGTAATTGGAGGCCCCGATAAAATCGTCCCCCACCTGCAGGCGCCCCATGGGCACACACTCGCCCCCCCACTTGTTCAGTTCGTCCAGGCTCATTCCCATGCTCTCCCTCAAGGCGATCTCGCCCGGAGTAGCCATCCATCCTATTTTGATCTGGTTGCACCTTATCTGGTTTTCCGCGTAGTTACGGGCTATATGTATGGTCAACGTCCGCAGCGCGCCCTTGGATACCGAGTAGGCGGCGCGGTCGATCTGCCCTCCGCTGGCGTGCGGGGAGCCAATATGAATAATAGAACCGCCGCCGCTTTCAAGCATGGCCTTGACCGTGAACTTCGAGCAGAAAAAGGCGCCCCTGACATTCAGGTCAGCGACATTGTTATAGACATCTTCGTCCGTATCAAGGAGGGAAGCGGCCGGGAGGATTCCCGCGTAGTATATCATGCCGTCAATTCTTCCGAGATGGTCCAGAGCTTTCGTAATGAGATCTTCGGCGGCGGAGACCTCCGTAAGGTCTCCCACCACATAAATGGCCTCCTGTCCGGAAGCCTCGAGGATTTCGGCTACGGCGGCTTTGCCCGGTTCTTCATGCCAGCAGCCGACAACAATACGGGCTCCTTCTTTAGCGGCGGCAATGGCCATGTCTTTTCCCAGCCCGCTGTCGCCGCCTGCTATCACAACGCCTTTACCTTTTAATGAATCGCCCATTTCTACTTCCTTTCGGGTGGCGCGGATCGAACCGCGCCTTTCAGTCAATCTGTTTTCTTTTGTAATCCTACTAGAATGTCCGCGACATCTTTGTCTTCCAGTGTCTCGGGGGCAAGTATTTCATATAATCCCGGAATCGCAAGAACCTTTCCGACAAATTCTCCCGGCAGGCGCCTGAGGACTTCGGCGAAACTGACGTGGGTGGCCCTTGAAATGCCCTCGAACTGCTCCCGCCCTATCCGTTGAGGCTCTTTTCTGTGGGCGGGATAACCCGCGGCGGATTCAACGCAAAGCAGCCTGTCAAAGATAGTGTAGAGGTTCTCGTCGCTGGCCCATCCATACCCGAGGTTGAGTGTCAGTGAAATGCAGTTACCCCCGTTTATCTGGGTAAATAACCACCCATCCAGCGGGGTCATAATATGCCCGCATGAAATCCCGGGATACTGAAGAACGGAATTCATGAACCCCTGCCCGGTACTGCATCCGCCAACGACAAAATCGACTCGTTTCGTATTGAGCAGGAGAGCGCCCAGGAAAGCAGTCTCGTTATAATTAAGCTCCGGGACGTCTTCCTTGTCCTTCATACCGAAATTGATAATCTCGTAATTACCCTCCTGGGCTTCCAGGGCTTTCATGATGTCCTTGTTTCTTTCGACCGTACTGATCTCTGTAACAACTGCTATTTTCATTTCTCTATTCCTTACCGTTAAATGTTGCGCATTACCTTTTTTGCTATTCCTTCGGCGTCCAGTTCATGCTTGTCGAGAAGTTCAGCCGCCGTCCCCGATTCGCCAAAATCGTCCTTGATACCTTCCCTGGCAACGATCGCCTTGTCGATCACTTTCATCTCGGCTACGGTTTCGGCAACGGCGCTTCCCAGACCGCCGTAAACACTGTGCTCCTCCACGACGACCAGGACGGGGTATTTCTCGGCGGCTTTCATAACGCCCTCGGTGTCCAGAGGTTTGATTACGGGTATGTTAATCACGCCCGCCGAAACACCATCCTTTTCCAGCAGATCGGCTGCCTCGAGCGCGTGGCCAAGGATCGGTCCGCACACGACTATCGCGACGTCTTGGCCTTCCTTGAGCTCGACGGCCTTGTAGATATCGTGGGCGTAACCTTCTTTATAAATGTTCTTGCAATTATACCGTGACAGTCTCAAGTAGACCGGGCCCTGATGCTCGTAAGCCGCTCTGACCGCCGCTTCGGTCTGGGGTCCGTCGGCCGGGACGATAACCACCATGTTCGGCAACGTCCTCATCAGGGATACGTCAAGCACTGCCTGGTGCGTCGCGCCGTCCGGCCCTTGCGTCAGTCCCGCGCTGGAACCGCAGACCTTTACGTTCAGCCGCGCCAGTGAGAGTTGTTGACGGATCTGGTCGAAACATCTGCCGGTGGCGAATACGGCGAAGGTGTTGGCGAAGACGATCTTGCCTTCGTGAGCCATTCCGGCGGCGGTCGATATCATGTCCTGTTCTGAGATGCCCATCTCCAGAAACCGGTTCTCATCGGCTTGGGTGATATGAAACGACCTGGTGGATCGGCCGAGGTCGCAGTCCAGAGCGACCACGTTCTTGTCTTCCCTGGCCAGTTGGAGCAAGGCCTCCCCGAAACGGTCTCTGGTGGCTTCTTCACTCATTCTTGTTCTCCGTTGGGAATGGCCAGTTCATCACAGGCGTCTTTGTATTCTTCTTCCGTCAACGCGTAATTATGTCCCCTGAAGGTCCCTTCAATAGAGGATATGCCTTTTCCCTTCACCGTTTCAGCTATGATGATGCAGGGCTTGTCTATGTTGTCGGTCTCATCCAGGGCTCGGCATATCTCGGACAGATCGTGTCCGTTAACCCGCGTGGCGTGCCAACCGAAACTCCGCCATTTCTCTTCGAGCGGTTCGATGGCCAGACTTTCTTGAACGCATCCCTGGCTCTGATAACCGTTGAGGTCAATGACGGCCCTGATGTTATTGATCCGGTAGTGGCTTGTCGTCATCGCCGCTTCCCAGACCTGGCCCGACTGCAATTCGCCATCGCCCATCACGACATAAATATTGAAATCGTTCCCGTCAAGCCGCGCCGCCATGGCTATTCCGTTGGCGTACGACAGGCCCTGTCCCAACGAACCGGTGGGGGCCTCGATACCCGGGGTCTTGTTAATGTCCGGATGGCCCTGCAGCATCGCTCCCAACTGCTTGATCTTTCTGAGTTCTTCCGGCGGGAATAAGCCCAGCATGGACAGGATAACATACTGGGTGGGGACTGAATGCCCCTTGCTCATGATGAACCTGTCCCGCGTTGGAGAGTCTTTTTGTTCAAACGAATAGTTCATTTTGTAGAAATAGAGCGCCGTCAAGATCTCCACGCAGGACAGAGATCCGCCAAAGTGATGGGTCTTTCCGCTGCCGAACATCTGGAGCAGTTCAAACCTGATTTCTTTCGCCTTGGCCTCAAGGATCGCCAATTGTTTCTCTTCCATTTTTATCTCACTGCCATTTTCGGTTTATACCGCACTTTCTGGGCTTCAATTATAAGGGCCGCCAAAATGATAAGTCCCCTGACAGACCTGACGGCATTAGGATTCATCTGCATCAGGTTCAATCCATTGTCAACGACAGACAACAGCAAAACTCCCGCAAAGGCGCCCAGGATCGTACCGCGCCCGCCCGACAAAGCGATTCCGCCTATCACCGCGGCGGCAACGGTTTCGATGGTAAATCCGGACCCCAGGAAGATCGTTGATTCCCCGACCCGACCCAGGAGCATCCATGCGGCAATGGCGGCCAGGAATCCGCTGATCATATAGGCCCTGATTATTGTCTTGCCGGGTCTGAAACCAGACGCGTAAGAAGCATGAGGATTTCCGCCGGTCGCGTAGAGGTCCCTACCGAAAACAGACACCCTGTAGTAATAATAGAAAGCAGCCACAAACAGAAGTGTCACTATGACCTGCACGGGTATCGGACCGGCTTTACCGGTCCCCAAATACCTGAAGGCGTCGGGAATGTCCGCGATATTCCGGCCCATGCAGAGGGTTAAAGCCAGTCCCCTCAACGTCAACTGCATCGCCAGGGTAACTATGAAATTGTTCATCTTGAGACGGGCTATCATCTGCCCATTCAACCAGCCGATTCCGGCCCCGAGGAACATTATTATGAAAATCACCAGCACCGGGTTTACGCCCCAACCACTGCCGCTATCAAAGGTATTAGCACCCCCCCCGCATTGGCGCTTCCCATAAGCCACGCCGCGACAACCGTCAGAAGAGTGACAGTACCCTCCGCCGAAAGATCAAAATTACCGCTTAAGAGGCAGGTGGCCTGGCCCAGGACCAGAAGGCCAAGAACACTGGCATGCAGGAGAATATTCATCATGTTGGTGGGAGCGAGAAAACTGCGGGCGAATATTGAAAAGAAAGCAAACACAAGAATAATGACGAACCAGAGAAAGCGGTCCAGAACAAACTTTCTGTAATCCACTGGTTTTCTATCCATCGCAGCCCTCGCCCTCGATGGCAAGCACAATATTTTCCGGGGTCATTTCCCGATCCCCTTTATGAAACTCTTTCACTATGCGCCCCTTGTACATGACAATGACCCGATCGCATATTCCCGCCTGCTCTCTTGCCTTACTTGAAATAACAAGGATCGCGCTTCCTCTGGACGCCAGGTCTTCGACTATCTTGAAAATATCCTGCTTGGCCCGGATATCAACTCCCGTCGTAGGTTCATGAAGGATGAGGACGGAGGGGCTGACCGCAGCCAGTTTGGCAAAAACTACTTTCTGCTGGTTCCCCCCGCTCAACTGTCTCACTATCTCTTCCCGGTCGGGCGTTTTAATTCCCAGACTCTCGATGTATTCGTCCACGAGATCTGCTTCTTCCTTAAGCCGAATCACTCCCAGGAAATTCTTGATCCTGTCCAGGACCGTATAGGTGACGTTTTCCCGAACGGACCTCAAACCAACCGTACCGTATTTAGTCCTGTCCTGAGGAAGGAGCGCCAGCCCCTGGTCAAAAGCCTCTTTGGGGCTGCGGGCGGTAAATGGCTTTCCATTAATGGTAACAGAGCCCACGCCGCGGCGCTCCATACCAAACAAACCAGCCGCCAGATCTTCAGCACCGCATCCCTGGAGACCAGACAGACCGACAACCTCACCCTCATGCAAGACCAGATCAATGTTTTCATAGGACCCGCGGCGCGAGAGTCCTTCTATTTTCAGAACGGGCTTGTCCTTGATTACCGAAGCGGCCCGTTCATACTCCTTAACGTCTTGGCCCGCTATCAAGTGAGACAGCTTGTCCATATCCAGGTCGGCGGCATGGTAAGTTCCCGCCCCGATACCGTCTCTCAGCACCGTCACCCGGTCACATATCTCAAAGACCTCTTCAAGATGATGTGATATATAGATAAAAGCAACCCCCTGAACTTCCAGGGACTTGATAAAATTGAAAAGAAGCTCGATATCGGTATGAGGAAGCGGAGCGGTGCATTCATCAAGGACAATAAGATTCGTGTTGCCGAACAGGGCCTTGGCGATCGCAAGCATTGTTTTTTCCGCGACCTTGAGTCCTTCCGCGGGCTTGCGGACATCCAGGTCCAGCCCCAGCTTCGCGAGCCTGTTTTCCGCTTCCCGGTATACCTCTTTCCAGTTGACAAGACCAAGCCTGTTGACCGGCATGTCTCCGGCGAGAATGTTTTCCGCCACAGAAAGACTGTCCATCATGTTGACGATCTGGGGAACGTAAGCGACACCCGCCTGGAGCGCCGCGCTTGAGGCCATCCGTTCATGCTTATTTCCGTCAATCGTGATTGTCCCCGCGTCGGGCGTCTGCAAGCCCATAAGGATACGGACCAGGGTGGATTTCCCCGCGCCATTCTTTCCAACAAGCCCCAGGACTTCTCCTTCATATACCTCCAGGTCCACGTCTTTCAGGGCCTGAACGCCCGGGAAGGCCTGGCACATCCCTTCCATTTTGAGTATGACCTTATTATTCATTTGGCGCCTTGCGCAAGTGATCTATTGATATTGAGATAGTCGTCCGAGAGCCCCACCAGGCTCTTTGAGAGCTGTTCCTTCAGAGTTTTCCTGGCAAGATAACGGTTCTTTAAGGCATCAAGCAGGATCGCCAGGAGAAGCAGCCCACCGAGGATAGCGTCTATTATCCATGGAGATGCCTGGACGATAAGAAGCCCCGTATCAAGGACCCCCCAGAGAATAACTCCTCCCATCGCGCCAATCATATTGCCGCGTCCTCCTTTCAGGCTGATCCCGCCGATAATGGCCGCCGCCTGTATGGAGAAAATCCAGTGGTATCCAGTTTTCATCGTCGCGCTGTCCATTCGCCCCGCCAGCACCCACGCGGCCAGTGCGGCACAGAACCCGGAAATTGTGTAAACAGCGATAATGATTCGCTCAGACCTGATCCCAGCCGCCTCGGCAGCGGCCCTGTTGGCGCCAACGGCGTATATGTTCCGTCCAAAACGCGTGTACCGGGTGATAATGTGGACCGCGGCGAAAATGAGAAAAAAGAACAAAAGGCTTACCGAGACCCTTACAGGTTTTCCGTCAACCATAACGGTGAAAAGACTTCCGCCCCCCAACCATCCGAATCCATCACCGAGACCGCTGGCGCTGGTGGCGGGAGAAATGAGATAAGAAACGCCTCGAAGTGTTATCAGCACAGCTATGGTATAGACAAGATTGTTGAGTTTGAGTTTCGTTATCATCAGCCCGTTAAGCATGCCTATCAGCACCCCCGCGCCCAGCATAAGGACTATCACCATCCCGCCGGGCAGCATGGTCCCCCAACCACCCAGTTCGGGTGAAGCGATGAGTAACGTCGCCGAAAACGCCGTCAGCCCCAGCACCGACTCCGAAGAGAGGTCAAAGTGCTTCGTGAGCATCACAAAAGACTGCCCGATGACAAGGATCCCGATTGGCGCTACCCGTGGAATTATGCCTAACAGGGTATAAGGCCTCAGGAACCGGCCCGAAAGCAAGGAGAACACAATCACGGAAACCGCGACAAGCAACCAGGCTATGTTATTGAGAAGAAGAAACAGAACGCGATTCAGATAATCTCCTCGTTTGTTCATTTTCTCTGCTGCGTCCACTGGGACTTACTGGTTTCCCCACAGGCGCTTGTCGTCAACGTTGTCTTTAGTCACGACAGTCGTGGCAAGGAGCATCATTAAACCATTATCAGCTTGAAAGATTCTTGCCGGGGACCAGAGGGCTCCTTCTTTAATGAAAGGACCTGTTGCTATGGTTTCTCCTTTCAAAACTTCCTTTTCCACAAAGTCCAGGACGATACCGCAATCCGTACATGGCTGACTGTATGACGCATCCTGCCATCCTTCGCGGACCGCTTTGAGCCCGGTGGGACTACCGTCGATCGCCCCGTACCAGATATGCCCCTTCTGGCCTGCTTTGATCTTTTTTCCCAACTGGGCCAAAGCCGAGAGTATCGGGGTAGTCCCTATCACGTCGGTGTGGCTGAAAATCGCGTCCACCGACTGGGAACCGACAACATCCAGCGCGCCTTTAAAGAACTTGTCCTGGTCCCACTCAGTAGGCTTCGATAGAACTTTAATATTGGGGTATTTGGCCATATGTTCGTTAAAGCCTTTGTTCCTCATCTGCGCCACACTGGAGGCCATGTCTCCCTGCAATTCCAGAACTACCCCCTTGTGCTCGCCATATTTTTTCTTCAAGAAAGCCACCGCCCCCACCGCCGCCTGGCGCCCCCCCATCTCGTTATCGGCCTGAACCGTCATATTAAGCGGTGTTCCAACTGTCGAGCGATCTACTCCATAGACCGGGATTCCCGCATCTCGCGCTTTCTTAACACCGGAGCCTATCGATTTAGCATCGATGGGACAGATAAGAATCGCGTCAACCCCTAAAGCAATCAGGCTTTCCATCTGGTCGAGCTGTTTCTCGGCGCTGGTGCCGGCGGAAAAGTTTATGATTTTCCAACCTTTTTCCTCAGCCCGTTTATCGACACTGTTCTTTATCGCTGAATGAAAAGCATTCATCTCGGGATGCAGTGCTCCAACGGTAAAGACCTTCTCACTTCCATCTCCCTGCTTGCCGCATCCGCAAACCAAGATCATTGCTGAAAAAAATCCGACAGCATAAAAGCAGAATGTTCTTCGGTCTGTCATCGCACCACCTTTCTATTTGTGACTCGCTAACATGGTAACATACGAACCATAAGGAATGAGTCTATCCACGGGGCAAGAAGAAGTCAATGTCAGAGATGATGACGGCAGCTCTTATTACAAAGCCACGTGAAAACGCCATGGTATTACTCGGTTTTAGGGGAATTCGCAGTACTGCTGTTTTTTCGCTTACCTGCTTGACTAATCGAAGCAGTTTGAATATAATACTTTAGTCGTGTAACCTACCGAACCAAGGGATAAGCAGGACGACCGGCAGGATGCCCAAAGGCGTCTACCGCCAACCAGACAAGAGAGAAAGGGTTTTCAAAAAGCCTTAGTCCGCGGGCTTGCAGTTTAAATTTTCGCACGCTGCGGCTGACGGAGTGCCCCCCGCCCCGCCATAACCACCGGATTACAACGTACAGTGAACTCGACGAAACGCAAAGTCATGCAACCGGAAGCGTCAGCGCCCCGAAACAATACCGCCAGAACCGGGCACTCGTTCAAGAGAGGCGCCGCGGCAGTCGCAATTGTCATGGTTGCGGCGCTGATTCCCTGCGTGGTGATTCTGCGAAACAGCATGTCGAGTTCCGCGCACACAAACCCGGACGCCGCCTCATCGCCAGTCGCCAAACCGTGGGGACAACTGGAATACACGCCCATCGTTATCGCCCCGCCACTGGAATTCGTACCCGATCCGCCGATCGAGTGTTATTCCGAGGATACTGTATGGCACTTTTCGGAGCTTGGCCCGGACGGTCTATCGATCCTTCTCCAGAAAACAGGTCTCTCGGCGCCGTTTAGCGAAAAGTTGCTTTCCATGGCCGTTCCCAACGAAGCAATCGGCGGTATGAGCATCCATCCTCACAGGCAATTCGTATTGGATATAAGCCCCAAAGATCGTGCTGCACTCTATATCGCGTTGTATGACAACCGGCAGAACATCGATCAACAGAATCTGTTTCGGTTTCACGGGAGTTCACCCGACGATTGGTTCGCCGGTTCGGAGGTCTCTCCGGCAGTCAGAAAACTCGTCGATCCATTGATTTACCGACGCGGAGAGTTCATGTATTTCGCCGATATCCGAAGCATCGGGTATATCGCTTCGCGCACGAAACGTTTGAATCTGTTGAAGGCACTTAAGCGCGACGCGACGTTTCTCGCTCATCTGAAGATATCGCCTGATTCGGATATCGAAGCCCTGGTCAAATACTGGGGGCGCGGGGGCAGGGAAAATGAGGTGCGGCCGATCCTGGAAGCAATGATGCAGCGGGGAGGCGAGCAGTCCATCAATATCACGCATCTCCTGCCCGCCCTCGCCCGGCAAAGGCTGTACACCTATCCGAAACGTTCGGACTCGGACATTATGGTCTACCGTCGCGATTGTCACTGGACCTCACTGAACTTTTTCAACGAAGTGCCCGACGACAGCTTGAGCTTAGCCGACGGCAAGAACGCCTTTACCGCAATTACGACCAACTATTACCAAATCAGCGGTGGTCTTCGATTGGGCGATATAATCGTGTTCGTCAACCCGCAGAGGCTTGCTATACATTCGGCAGTATACATCGCCGACGACGTCTTTTTCCACAGATGCGGAGCCCAATCCTGGGCGCCATGGGCGCTGACGCGACGGAAACACCTCGAGCACTACTATCCTTCGCATAAGAAATACAAAATACGCTACTTTCGGCACAATAGCCTGTAAGGGACAAGTATCCGTCACTCCCCGACGGATACGTGCGCTCAGACGTCGCATATCTTGACGGCCTGGGCGAGTGACGCCGCCGAATCCCGTTTGGGTACGAATTCATGGGCGACGTGGGCGCGAGAAACGAGCCCGCAATCAGCTGAGATCAGGAGGCTTCTTACGGACTCGTTTCGTCGCGGTGTAGCGGACACCGGGAGTAAATTCGTTATTTTTCGGCCTTGTCACGCCGGTGCCTGGATTTCTCGTGGGCCTTGCGGCGGTCTGACATCTGTTCCTTGAACCGGGCTTTCTGCTCGTCGGTCAGGACGGCGTCGATTTCCTTGCGCATCTCAGCACCGCCGCCGTGCCGCCTGGCTTTGCGGTCGCGCTTGGGGGCTTCATCCCGCGCGATGACCACTCCAGACACTACCGAGAAAACCAGCACAATTGCTCCAAGCATCACAAACTTCTTCATTTCCATGCTCCCGGGATCCATTGGGTCCGCTTTGAGATAATTGAACTACTCAAAAAACGAGTCTATTTGTAACTCTTCGTCCTTAGCTTGTTGAACGGTCGGGGCCTTGGATTATTGCAGAAATTGATCTCATCAAGTTCCATCGGGCACGTCGCTGCGATCAAAGCTGAAAGGAAACTCCAATACACCCTTGCTCATCGCGGGGTATCGCAGATATGTTGGTGTCATATGGAAGGTAAATACGAACAATTCGACCCCGCCAAACTGAACATCCTCCCCCTGGACCAACGCAGGAATCTCGTCACGCTCGACGACGTTCTCCATGTCGGGGACATGCCGATACCGCTGGATAACGACGAGATCACCCTCGTCGCCGACGCCATCACCACCGCAAACAAACGCGGTGCGGCAGTGGTGATGATGATGGGGGCTCACACGATCAAGCAGGGCCTAAGCCGCTACCTCATAGACTTCATCCGCCGCGGATGGATCTCGGTAGTCGCCTGCAATGGCGCCTGCGCCATACACGATTACGAACTCGCGAGGATCGGCGCAACCTCCGAATCGGTAGCCGACAACATCGGCGCCGGGCAATTCGGCATGTGGCGGGAAACCGCCGAACTCAACGATATCGTGGCGGCCGGGAATGCGGACGCCCTCGGTTTCGGACAGTCCGTCGGACGCGCAATCTCGCAAAGCCAACTGCCCCACAAGGACGTATCCATATTCGCAGCCGCGTGGGAAGCCGGCGTACCGGCGACCGTCCATGTCGCAATCGGGCAAGACATCCTCCACCAGCATCCCAACTTCGATCCGGGCGCCGCGGGCGAGTCAAGTTACAGGGATTTCCTGATCCTCACCAGGGTCATCGAGAACCTCTCCGGCGGCGTACTGCTCTGCTTCGGTACGGCGGTGATGGGTCCCGAAGTGTACCTCAAGGCCCTGTCGATGGCCCGAAACGCCGCTGCCGCCGAGGGAAGGGAGATCCGGGATTTTACTTCGGCGGTATTCGACCTGGTCAACCTGACCGGCGACCTGCGAACCGAGGCGCCCAAAGATTCGCCCGAGTACTACTACCGCCCATTCAAGACCATCCTGGTAAGAACGGTCCGCGATGGCGGGCGGAGCTTTTACATCCGTGGCGACCACCTGGCGACAATACCGGCGCTCCACAAACTCCTGACCTGACCGCCCCGCCGGCGCACGGGGGATGTCACAAATGGTTCACAGTTCTGGACAATGTGAACATCACAACAATCCGGGACACATGGACCCATATCAACTATATCCGCCTTAAAAAACAGAACTTACTTGCAATTTCAGCATTCCATAAAGCTGTTTCCCGCTCGCCGCGGCCTGTTCCAGTGTGACATATGCGTCTCTGGTGTCGATCGGAGCACGATGGATATTGAGGACGCAAATAATCGCTAAATTAAGTTTGGAATACTCTTGACAGGCCTGTGGGCTTCCGGCTAGGCTCTGTGGCAAGTATAAGTGCTAATGGGTTGGCGGGCTGATTGTGGAAGCGTTTCCCGTCCCGCTGAGAAGGTCTGGGGTAACATCCGGACGTTATTGCTGAATGCAAATCCGACGCGCTAGTTTATGAAGGAGCCATGAGATGGCTAACGGTACTGTGAAGTGGTTTAAGGACGAGAAGGGCTTTGGTTTTATCGAGATGGAAGATGGTACGGACGCTTTCGTACACCATAGCGATATCGCGGGCGAAGGTTTCAAGTCGCTGTCTGAAGGCGATGCGGTAACCTGTGACGTGGTCCAGGGCGAAAAAGGCCCCCGGGCGACAAACGTACAGAAGGTCTAAGCCCGTCCGTATTGGACTAGATCATCGGCGCCGTCCTTTTGGGCGGCGCTTCTTTATGCGCGATGCGGGACGTACCTGAAAAAACAATGATCTATTCTATAATCGTTATCAGGTTGCTGTCGGAGATCGCCTCGATGAACGGGGAGTACATTGCCTCGCCGGACGTGGGCAGCACTCGGAACGTGCCCGGCTGCTCGCAGCGGAGCTTGTAACTGATCGACCGCTTGCCCTCGGGCATCCACGTGGCGAAGAATACCACGCGCGTGTCGCGCAGCTCCATGTTCGCGTACACCCCGCCGCCGTACGTTCCGCCGCTGCGGAGGCGATGCGGCTCGCAACCGGCCGGCTTGGGGTCCTCGAACATCATGTACTCGAAGTTGTGATCGGTGGTGATGTTCAACTGCACCTCGATCAACTCGCCGCTGGCGATCTCGTCGCCGAACTTCATCGGAGTCTTCTTGTACCGCGTGTCGGGGAACTTTTCGGAAACGTGCTTGCCGTCCCTCCAGACACTCCGCGTGTTGGTAAACTTCTCGCGAGTGAGCTTGAAGTACTTGCGATCGATCGCCATCTGGTTCCCTCCGCCCTTGATGCGAGCGGCTGTGTCCACGTAACGCAGATGAGCGCCCCAGTACAGCGCACCTTTGCCCTTGCGGACGATCTTTACGGTGTGCTTGCCCGGAGCGAGGGCTTCAGCGTCCAGGACGATACGGTCATCGAAGGTGAACACGTTCTTTCGAGTGACGCGGACGGTGCGGCTGACTTGCCCGTCGACGGTGATCTCGTAGGTCTGATCGCAGTCGAGTTCGCCGCTCTGCTTGGCGTAGCGAGCCAGCGCCAGGACCGCCATCGCGGTGCTCTTGGTGTTGCGCCAGTACAGTCCGCGCCGGCTGCGAACGAGGTAGTTCACCGCCAGCGGCACGTACTTGCTTTTGGGATTAACGGTAAGCATTGCCTGGAGAACCCACGAGGTGGACTCATCGGCGCCGTGCCACCAGTACCACCAGCCGCTGGCACGCCCCCAGTGGGCGTCGTTGTGCTTGGCGTTGAAGCTGGCGGTATTATCGAAGTTTTCGATGATGATCTTCGCATCCTTCTTCCGCCCGGCGGAGTGCAGCGCCATCGCCAGATACGCCCGACCGTAATCGGTAAGCTCGTCGCGGGCCTCGAATATCCGGTCGAGATGCCCCGCCAGGGCCTTCTGCTTCAGCGCCGCGGGGGTGATCTTACCGATAACGAACAGCGAGTATATCCGCGAGTTATCATTGTCCAGGTGGCGATACCACCAGCTTGCCTTGTCGTCCAGTTTGGGCTTTGACGCCTCGCGCACCAGGTAAGCTGCGCCGCGCTGGATCATCCCCTCGTCGATCTTGATATCGCACGCACGGGCGGTAGACAGCCCGTACAGCACGTACGCCGTCATGTACCCGTTACCGCTGTCGTGGCGCCACCAGCCCCAACTGCCGTCGCCGTGCTGGAAGCTCTTGATCCGCTTGAGACCCGCGGCGATCATCCTGCCAACCTCGGCGTCGGAATATACCGGGCTCTGGTGCATCCGCTTGCGAATGAATCTGTACCGCGCGGCGAGTTTGGGGTCCTTGGCGCTCTCGCTGTCGATGAACTGGCGGATCTCGTCGAGTTTTACTCCCGAATCCTGGAGCGTTTTTTTCATGACCACCAGCGGAAGGAAGCGAGACATGGTCTGCTCGACGCAGCCATATGGGTATGCCGCCAGGTAAGGCAGGGAGTCCATCGCCACTGCCGCGATAGACGGGTTCAGCGTGACGGTGAGCGACTGCGAGCCGCCCTTGATGGCCTTGGGGACGGTTACGTTGAACTGCCTTGACTGCGTCGAGACGTCTTTTGGTTTTTTCCCGCGCAGCGTCCCGGCGTTTGAAACGATTTTCCCGGCGCCCCATGGGACGATGGGCTTGATCAGTTGTATGGCGTCTGACTCGCGGACGCCGCGCGCCCGGGCGGTCATCGTGACGTCGCCGGGCGACTGGGCGGTGGTCCTGAAGTCGATGCGCACCTCGCCGGCGGCGGGAACGCTTACCTTGAGCCCCTGTCCGGAAGTGTAATCGATCCACTTTCCGGCGACCTTGGCCTTGCGGAGTTTCAGATTGCCCTTGACGGCGAGGTCTATCGTGAGGTCCTGGGCCTGCTTGAAGTAGTTGTGTGCGATAACGGTGACGTATGAGTGGTCGCCCTCGGTGAAGAACCGCCCGCTCTCGAGCCTGCAGATGATGCGTTTTGCGGTGATGATGTCGGCGCGGGCCTGCCCGACGCGGGTCTCCTTGTCGATGGCGATCGCGTGGAGGGCGAATGTCGTGAGCTGGTCGGGCATCGCCACCTCGACCTTGGCGCGTCCGTCCGCGTCGGTGGTCACCATGCCCGTCCAGAGCACAGTATCGCGGAACCTGCTGCGGACGATGGTCTCGGCGAGCTTCGGCTCTCCCGCCTTCTCCGATTCCTTCTTCATATCGAGGCTTTCACTGAGCTCGTCCTTGACGGACTTCAACGCCCTCACGGCACCGGGGGCGGCGGGGTATATACCGCCCTCTCCCCCGTACCCGTAGTACCCGCTCCACGGCGTGAGATACGCCGGTCCGTGATAGCTGCCGGTGGTCGAGACGCGCTGATACCGCGAGAAACCGTAGAAATCCTTCTCGATGGCCTGGCGGAACTCGTCCTGGATGTAGTAGACGCTGGCGTCGACGAGCATCAGGGCGGCCTGCCCGGAGATGGGCTTCTTCGTGTGCATGTCGGTTATCTTGACGTTCAAAGTGGTCTTCTCGCGCGGCTGGTACGTGCTGTCCTTGCCTCCGCCCATGGAGCCCTTGTCGGCGGCGACTTCGACCTTGAGGAACCGGTGGGTCGGGGGAACGATGATCTTCTTGACGTCGGAGACGATCTTGTTGTCGCGGATCTGGGTGGCCGTCAGGAAGAAGTTGGGGCTGTGCGAGTCGTCGATGGGTATCGACACGAGCTTCGAGTTCTTCTCGACGTAGACCACGCGGTGGAAGATGAGGGCGTCGGCCTCGCCGGTGAGCAGCACGCGGGTGTTGGGCTTGTTGGTGTTGATGAGAACCTTGAGCGTCTCGCCGACTTCGTACTGGTCTTTGGCCGGGACGATCTGCAGCGCGTTGTAGGCGTAGTGCGCTTCGGCGCCGGTTTTCGACGCGATCCAGAGCGTGCAGGAGCCCTCGACGGGCTTGGTTTTGTCGTCGGCGAGGACCTGGCGGACGATGATTTTGATATTCCCGGTAACGTCGGGCACGAACCGCACAGCCGCTCGCCCGGTGGCGCCGATATCGACGGGTTTGTCGTACAGCTTCTGGACGGGTTTCTCCTCGAACTTTCCGTCGGCGTTCTGCGCGCGCTGGAGGCGCCAGGCCTGGACGTTGAACTTACCGGCCACGGGCTGCTTGTTGGGGTTCTCGGTCTTGATGTTGATCTCGACGCTGTCGCCGGGCCCGTAGACTGACCAAGCGGGCTTGGGATAGATGAAGAACGGCGAGTGGGTGACCTTGACCTCGCCGCTGCCCTTGATGACGCGGCGGGAGGAATCGGTAACGGTCGTCGCGACGGTGAACTTCAGGTCGAGCGATTCGTGCCCCTTGAACGGGGTTGCCTTGACTACAACGAACGCCTCTCCGCGAGCGTCAGTTTTAACCGTGCCGGAGGTCACCGCCTCGTCGAAGCGCGGATACCACCACGGGCGATGGGGCCTGTAGTAGCCGGGGCGGTACGGCCCGCCGAAACCGTGGTAGACGCTGTCGTAGTACCACCGCCAGGGTCTGGGCCACTGGAAGCGATGGCGGTAGTCCTGCTTGCGGATTTCGTATTTGACCTCGGCGCCGGCGACGGGCTGCCCGTAGTAGTACTTCGCGGCGATCTTGATCTTCATCTCGTCGCCGACGCGGTAGTCGGGCTTTGCGGCCGAGACGGTCACCTTGAACTCCGGCTTCTTGTATTCCTCTACGCGGAAGCGGTTGCCCGGGCAGTACGTGTTGGAACCTCCGACGGTCACCTGGATCGAGTACACGCCCAGGGGCGGTTCGGCTTTGAGCTTGAAGTCGCCCTCGACGCTGCCGAACTCGTCGGTTACCAGGTCCTTGGCGTAGATCGTGACGCCTTTGGTGTCGCGGACGGTCACGCGGACCTTCTGGTTGGGCAGATTGGTGTACTTACCGTTATTGTTCCGCCGCACGGTCTGCTTGAAGTGCACGGTCTGGCCCGGGCGATAAACCGGGCGTTCGGTAAACCCGTATACCTTGTACGCCTGGGAGTAGCCCCACCACGACCACGAGTAATTCCCCGCGGTGCATAGGGCCTGGTTGTCGCCCTTGCGGACGGCCGCGACCCACTGGCACCAGTTGCGACGCGCCAGCTTGCTGAAGTCGATCAGGCCCGCATCGTTGGTCTTGCCCGATGCGTGGTCGGCTGTGCGGTCATTGTGCCCCCAGTAGCGTGCCACCGCCGCGCTGGCGCCGCCTATCGACGCGCCGGATTTGCTGTCGGCGACGAACAGGACGGTCTGGTCGGCGTCGGTCTTGGCGACGGCGGTGATCTTCGATATCACGACCAGGCAGTGCGCCGTTGCGCCCTTGCCGTCGGGGTTTGACCCGGTGGCGGTGACTGCAAACGCCCCGAGCTTCTTAAGCGGAACGCCAATCGCGGTGGTCGTCTGCTTCTGGTTGGGTGCGTGCTGATGGTAGAAGTGTTTGGCCTGATCGGGCGTGTCGAACTTCCACGTCGCGGCCGGTTTGGCGCCCGCCGCCGCCGCGACAATGTGTGACAGCAGACGATTGCGATCGGGTCGTCCGATCTTCTCGACAGCCTTGACCAGGTCCACCGGGCGGGCGGTTATGTGAAGCGTCTTGATGTTGCGTGTTCGCCAGAATATCTGCGGCTTTTCACCGGGCCCGAAGGCCTTGGTGATATAGAGATTCAACCGCGGATTCTTGATCTCGGCGATCCGATCGCGTGCGTTTTTTACCATATCGCTGCGGGGGAAGTTCTTGAAAACGAGCTGGTACTCCTTGACGGCCTGGACGAACTTGTTGAAACGCTTGTATACATCGCCGATCTGGTACTGCGCGTTGGGCGCCTGGGCCTGCTTGGGAAACTCCTTTATGCAGCGCCGGTAAAGGGCGATACCCTTTTCGACGCGGTCCCACTGTCCCTGTTGGCATGCTTTGGCGCCGGCCTGGTACAGCGCCCTGGCTTTGCGGGCGTCGTCGACCTTCATCTCGACGATATGGTCGTAGATCTTCAGTACGGCGTGCAGGTTGACTTTCTGGCGATTCGCCCAGTCCTTGGGCCAGTCGACCATCTTGTCGCCGACCGGGCCCTGCTGCTGGGAGATCATCTCTCGCGGCTGGATGCGTTGGTAGCCTCCGAGTGCTTCGGCGGCTTTGAACCAGGCGTCGGCGGCGACGGTGATCTTGCCCGCCCGCTCGTAGAGTGTGGCGGCCTTGAAGTAGCCCTCGTAACCTTGATACCTGCCGTACCGCCGCTCGCGTCCGTAACCGATGGTATACCACAATTCGGCGTCGAGCTTGAACGGCTCGTGCTCGCTCATGATCTCCTTGGCGTACTTCGCGCCGCCAACGCGGGTGTACTTGCACATCGCCATCGCCTTGACTCGCTGGGCGGCGCGCAGGGCGGCGCCCCTGGGCTCCCTTTTGAGCAGCGTGTCGGCGTACTCGATGGCCTGTTTGTAGTTGTGACGCCCGTAGGCACGCGCGGCGAGGTCCTGAAGCTCCTTCGCCGACGGAGCGGCCAGGATCACCGTACCGGCCAGAAAAACAAAAACCAGAACTACAGAAGGAATCAACGTTCGTGGGTAGCGGCGAATCGTTTTCATTACTGCTGTCTCCAAGTCGCGTTCGTGCGGGACCGCTGTCCTGTCACCGCCTTAGACGACCGAACCGGCGTCGAGTTCCCGACAAACCCCACAGCCCGCAAAATCCCCAAGCGGGTGCCGGTAGCCCCCCCCAGCATCCCACTGTGATATAGTCCAGAGCGAAAAAGGCCCCCGGGCGACAAACGTACAGAAGGTCTAAGCCCGTCAGTATTGGGCTAGATCATCGGCGCCGTCCTTTTGGGCGGCGCTTCTTTTTTGCGCGATGCGCAAAGCAACGGCGTTTGCGCAGTGCGGCCAGGCCCCCGAAAGCCAATAGAGTCAGCGTCGCCGGTTCCGGGACCCGGGCGAGGCGAAAACCGACCTCACCGCTCTCGTGCGTCGGGGCACCGCGGTCACGGTGCGACGCTTTCAAATAACCGACGGTATCGTCGAACGATCCGCCACGCAAACCGCGATATATCGGTTGCCCGTTGTCGTCGTCGACCACTACCTCGTTCCACTCCAGCACGTTACCCCCCTGGTCGAACGTACCGCGGGGGCTTTCGGACAACTCGTGGGCGCCGACCTCGCTGCGCCACTGCGGGCTGCCGATCGTGTAGTCGTAAGCACCAACCCTGAACGTCGCGTTGTTGCCATCGTCGGGATCTACAAGATCATTGCTCGGTATGCTGTCGCTACCGGTCGGGTAATCCCAATATCCCGCGTCAGTCCCGCCGCCCTTGTAGTAGGCGGCTTTGTACCACTCGTCCTCGGTCGGGATAACCCATGTCGCATCAGGCTCGCGCTCGACAGCCAGAAGACCCGCATCACTCGTGGCGCTCTTGAGGTCGTACGAACCCTTATCGATCTCCAGCGACTGACCGTTGTGCATCCAGTTGGCAAATCTCGCCGCGTCGCCCCAGGAGACGAAGTTCACCGGGCGATTGGCCCAGTCGTCCGCCACGCGGTACTTGTAGGGATTCTCCGCCGTCCCACTACCGTCGTAACGCTCGATCTTGCAACCGTAACTGCTCAACCACATGCTTGTGTTGTACAGCCCGTAGGGGTCCGTACCGGCCGCCGCGTTCAGGAATACACCGTACTGCCCCGCCGTCACTTCGTACATGCCGATCTCGTAATCGTAATCCACGGCGCCGCAGACACGGTCCGGACCGTATCCGCCGTAGCTCTCGCCCGACCACTCGCCCGTATTTCCTTCGTCGCCCACGATAACGGTGTCGATCTCCACGGAGGCAGTCGCAGACGCACCGGTAACCGCGACAATCGCGACCACGCAAATCGCAGAAATTGCATTCCTCATGTCACTCACTCCAGATTCGACCGGCTCAGGTCGAATGCAGCCCATCGCTCCACTCCAGATCGAGTTGGGAGTTGGCAAACGATTGTAGCACAATACACTGGTTTCTCCAAGCAAAAAGCAAGAAACGTCAACACCGATTCGCCAGATCCACGCCCTGTCGCCTTCGGCGGGGAAATCTCGCTTGGGCAGGCGGGTCCTGTTACAATACCTCTCGGAAATAATGGAGATTGCGGGTGCCTGGTTTGGCCAGGTTTAACAGAAATGGAGAGATCAATATGAAGAGACGAAGCTTCCTCAAGTATGTCGGCCTCGGCGCCGCGGCGATGGTTCTGCCCCCAACCGCCCAAGCCGCCCCCGCCATCAAACCAAATATCATATACGTCCTCGTCGACGATATGGGATACGGTGATCCAAGCTGCTTCGGTCAGAAAAAGCTCAAGACGCCCCACCTCGACGCCCTGGCCGCGGCCGGGCTGCGCTTCACCAACCACTATGCGGGCTCCACCGTCTGCGCCCCGTCCCGCTGTGTCCTCATGACAGGCCTCCACACCGGGCACTGCACCGTCCGTTCCAACGGAAACGTCAAACTCGCCAAAGACGACATTACCGTGGGGCAGGTCCTGAAGACCGCCGGATACAGCACCGCCTGCATCGGCAAGTGGGGAGTAGGCCGCCCCGGCCTCAACGATCCCAACGAACACGGGTTTGACTACTTCTACGGTTATATCTGCATGAACCACGCCCATAACTGCTACCCTGAGTTCGTTATCAGGAACGGCAAGAAGGTCCCGCTGCGAAACGTGCTGGAAGAGAGATGGAAGAAGCGCAAAGTGCCCGACGGCGCCGGAGTGGCTGAAAAGAAGGTCGACTTCGTCCCCCACCTCTGCCAGAAAGAGGTCATCGCCTTCATCGACAAGAACAAGAAGGCGGACAAACCGTTTTTCCTCTACTACGCGCTGAACATACCCCACGCCAATAACGAAGGCGGCCGCAATGGCATGGAGGTCCCATCTCACGGTAAGTACGCCAAGGAGGACTGGCCCGACGCGGAAAAAGGGTTCGCAGCCATGATCAGCTATATCGACGGATACATCAAAGAGATACTCGCCAAGCTGAAAACCGACGGTCTGGATAAGAACACGCTGGTAATGTTCACCAGTGACAACGGTCCGCACCAGGAAGGCGGGCACAGAATGGAGTACTTCGACTCCAACGGGCAGTTCCGCGGTATGAAGCGGGACCTCTACGAAGGCGGCGTTCGCGTACCCGCAATCGCCAACTGGCCGGGCGTTATCAAACCGGGCCGCCAAAGCGATCACGTGTCGGGCTTCCAGGACATCATGCCCACGTTTGCCGAACTCGCCGGCGCACAGTGCCCCAAAACCGACGGGATATCGATGGCGGCGACATTACTCGGCAAGGGCGGCCAGAAAAAACACGCTCACCTTTTCTGGGAGTTTTACGAGGGCGGCGGTAAGAAGGCGGTCCTCAAGGGCAAGTGGAAAGGCATCCGCCTGAACACCTTCCGGAAACCGGACGGACCGATTCAGCTTTACGATATCACCAAAGACATCTCCGAACAAAAGGACCTGGCATCAGAACACCCCGATATCGTCGCGGACATGGCAAAGATCATGAAAGCAGAACACGTGGATCGAAAGAAATAACCGACAGGAAAGGGGCAGGCCGTATAATGGATTGAACGTCACCCGGTGGTGTGGCCGGGCACGATTGTCCGGAATATCCGGGAAAACCCGTGAAAGGAGCCCATCTTATGAACATCCGTTCAGTAAACCACTCTGTAGTAACGCCTTTTTGCTTTCGCACGACAGATGGGGATTACATGGATTTTGGGGATTAAGGGATTAACGACTCTGATTTTATAACCACTGGTTCACTGAAGTGACCAGTCCATGGGTTTTAATCCATGTAATCCAGAAATCCATGTAATCCCCCTCTGGTTTTCGCACTGTTCAATCTTCCTTGGGAATCACTTGGCGGACGGGCGGGAGGCGGGTTTGGACGGCGGCGGTTCGGCGACAACCATCACGCGAAAACCATAGTTGTAGTGGCGGTAGTTCGGTCCGCACCAGCTATTGCGGGCCGCGGAGCGGCAGTGGACCTCGCCGTTGTACCACGAACCGCCGCGGACGCAGCGGGTCTTGGTTTCTTTGGTGTACTCGGGATCGACGTTCTTTCCGCCGGCGTAGAAGTCTTTGGAGTACCAGTCGCGGCACCATTCCCAGACGTTTCCGTGCATGTCGTACAGGCCCCATGCGTTGGGCTTCCTCAGGCCCCCCTTGCGGGCGTATGACTTTGCCTTGTCATTGTCGATCATATTCCCGAACCACCAGGCGTAGTCGCCAACCTTCTTCTTGTCGTCGCCATAACAGTACTCCGTGTCGCTTCCGGCGCGGCAGGCGTATTCCCACTGGGCCTCGCTGGGAAGGGCGGCCGTCTTGCCGATCTTCTTGGAGAGCTTGCTGCAGAACTCCGTCGCTTCAGTCCAGTTAACCCAACTGACCGGATAGTCCGGTCCGATTTTCGTCAGCATCTTGCCGTCGTACGGCTTGGCGTCCATCACCGCTTCCCACTGGGACTGGGTGACCTCGCAGATTCCCATGTAGAACGGCTTGCTGATTGTCACTTTGTGGCGGGGATGCTCGCCGGCGTAGTGCGCCTCTTTCCCGCCGTAGAGCTTGACGGCCTGGGCGGGAGTAAACTTGCCGCCCATCATGAACTCACCTGCCGGCACGAGCGCCAGCTTCATCGTAACGCCCTTGCCGAGTTCCAGCGTCATTTGCTTCGGGCCGGCAGTCTTGGGTTTGGCGTTGCTTTTGGCCTGCGCGCCGACGGAGCATCCGACGGAAAACACCAGGGTAAGGGCAAGGCACGCTGTCAATATGATCTCAAACCGCTTCATCAGAAATCTCCAGGATAAGTTCGCTCAAGGTGCTTCCATGAGCACGATGTAACCGCCCCCTGCCAACAGGAGAACGTCGGCCTTCCCGTTACCGTCGAGATCCGCACGCCGCCGACCCGCCGACTCGATACCCAGCGGCATGGCGCCGATCCCGACGACGGCGTACAGTCGCTTACCCGCTCCGTTCCAGACCTCCCAGGCGCCTGCACCACCGCGGGCGAGGCTGACCATGATTTCCGTCGTCTTGTCGCCGTTCCAGTCCCCGCAGGCCACCCATCCGGCGGGAATGTCCTTGCGCCAGGCGTGCCTGCCCGCGGCGCCCCACATTATCAGTCCGCCCAAGCCGAGTTTCTTTCCGACGGCCGCCAACTCCAGCCCCCTCCGCGACGGGTCGAAGTCCCCCAGCGTCGCCCTCTGGAGGTGGTCCTTGCCCGGCCGCGCGCAGGTCCACTGACGCTGGACCTTGCCCGCGGTCCCGTCGACGCAGACGATCGGGCCGCGCCTGGCAGTGCAACCGTCGCGATCGTAAACGATCTCTCGATCTCCGTCGCCATCCACATCGCCGCAGAGGATGAAGTCGCTGTGGTTGCGGCAGGTCGAGTCGGACCAGCGCAACTTACCGTCGCCCCCCAAAGCCAGAAACTTACCGTTCAGCGACACGTACACTTCGTCCAGCCCGTCGCCGTCGGCATCGCAGGAGACCATCTCGTGCCCGTAGAGGTCCTTGTTGTCGATGCTGTGCGACCAGATCTCCCTGCCGGAAGCATCGTAGCACGTCACGTCGCGGGCGACCCGGCATACCACCGACATGCGCTTGCGATCGAGGAAGTGCCCCACCACCGAGGCCTGGTAATTGTCGCGGCACTCGGGCAGGTCGATTTTCCACTTCGTCCTGCCCGTGTCCGCGTCCATGCACCAGAGCTGGCGATGAACGTTGAAGACGACTTCGTACTTCCCGTCGCCGTCCAGGTCTTCGATCGCCAGACCGCTCTCGTGGCCCAGACCGCCGTTGATCCGCTCGCTGCTCCATATCCGCCGCCCATCCTGTGTGTATCGGGCGACGCGGCGGATGCCCTTCGTCTCAACCCCGGCGACCAGGTCGATCTTCCCGTCGCCGTCGAAGTCGCGGGCGTTGCCCAGCCACGAGGCGTTCGGGCCGCGAAGATTCCACGCGATCTTGACGCCCGGGACAGCCCTCAGATCCGCGGCCGACTTGACCTTCTTCATGTCCACGCGATAGACCACTCCGAACTTGTCGTTGACAATGGTGAAGGCCTTACCGCCCTCTTCCGCCCCCGCCGGCGCGGTAGAAGCCAGCGACACGATCAGGCAGGCCGCCCGCAATATAACTTCGTCTCGTCTGGTCATTACTGCTCCTCGAAGACCGCGCACCCCCGCGGGCTGTCAAGTGATACTATCGATGTCGCCGGGTAAACTCAAACCAGTTTTCGGGAAAGGAGAGAAGAGACTGCCACCGAAGCAAAGACCAATATCGAGCGGACAGGACTGGCGGGAATTGGCGTGTTAGGTGAGTTTTGCTTGACATCGTCCGGTGCGCCGGCGATAATGCTTTCACTTCGGGCCGCAGCGTGCTGCGGCCTGAATAGCTACGGGGCGTAGCTCAGCTTGGATAGAGTGCTTGACTGGGGGTCAAGAGGTCGCTGGTTCAAATCCAGTCGCCCCGACTTGGAAGAGAGTGGAAAAGAGTGGAAGCCAAAAGGCTTTAGCTCTTCTCCGCTCTTTTTTTGTGTGGAAGCCAGTAGAAGGCAAAAGAGCCTAAACGAACGAGAAATGGGGGAATAGCGGGGGAGCCTTATCACGCTGACTGCCTCCCCTGAGCGCCTTGGGCCTGTCCTGCGTCCGTGGGCTGGATGCTCTCGACGGCGTTCCGCAAATTCGATATGCGAATATCCGTGTAGACGCCGCTGGTCAATTTGGGGTCGCTGTGCCGCATGAGTCGCTGTGCGTCCCTCAGGTCAACGCCTGCGGCCTTGAGCCACGTGCAGAAGCTCATTCGGACACACTTGCGGTCAAGTCGCCTGCCGCGCTCGTCAACGTATCCCGTGTAGGTTTCCTTGCCGCTCTTTACGTGTCGAGTGATGATCCCCGCCCGTGCAAGGTCGCGCT
>JADHXQ010000106.1 GCA_016782885.1 Phycisphaerae bacterium
CGTCTGACTATTGAAGACGGTCACATCAAGATCGCCGTGCCCAATCCCTTCGTCGCCAACTGGATCGAAAGTCACTACCGCGGCGACATCGCTCAAGTTGCCGAGACACACACCGGAACGAAGCGACCTGTAATAGTGACGATCGATGCTACGCTGGCGGGAGAGACCCGAAGGACCGAGCTGGACGCGCAGGCGGACCTGGTCAACAGATTATCAACGGGCTTGCCGCGCAGGGCGGTCCAGGTCAAGAGACCGCAATCGCTGGGGCACAAGCTTGACGACTTCGTTGTCGGCAGGAGCAACAAGCTTGCGTACTCCGCGGCGTTGGCGATGGCCGGTACGAAGGCCCCTCCGTTCAACCCGCTGTTTGTGCATGGTTCATGCGGCGTGGGCAAGACGCATCTGCTCCAGGGAGTCTGCATGCAGGTGGCTAGAATACACCGCCGCGGGCAGCCTCTTGCCTGGAAGTATGTTACTTGCGAACAGTTTACAAACGAGTTTATTCAGTCGCTGCGCGCCAAGAACATAGCCCAGTTCCGTGCGAGATACAGGCAACTGGACCTGCTGGCTATCGACGACGTTCATTTCTTGAGCGGTAAGAAGGCCACCCAGGATGAGTTCCTCCATACGTTCAACGCCATCGAAACCGCCGGGCGGAGAATCGTGCTGGCTTCGGACGCCCACCCCCACCTGGTTGGGGCGTTGAACGAGCAACTCGTCAGCCGATTCGTTTCCGGTATGGTTGTAAGAGTCGATCCGCCCGATACCGATATGCGGTTGTCGATACTCGTGCGAAAAGCCAGGCAGATGAAACTCAAAGTCGATCGCGAAGTCCTGGAATATGTCGCCAACCACGTTCACGGATCGGTACGTGAACTCGAGGGCGCCCTGACCAAACTGGCCGCACTGTCCGCGCTGGAAGGCGCACCGGTTGGTCTGGAACTTGCCCGCAACATTCTGGCCGACCATCTCTCACGCACTGACAACGCGATTACTTTAGGCTACATAGAGGCGACGGTTTCCGCGTTTTTCGGTATTACTCCCGCCGACATTCATTCCTCCCGGCGCACGCGAACGGTTTCGACCGCCCGGATGATCTGTTTTTTCCTGGCCAGGAGATACACGCAGATGAGCTATCCGGAAATTGCGCTGGCAATGGGGAAGAACCACTCGTCGGCGGTTCTCGCCGTCCAGAGAATGCAGAAGGTCCTCGATGCCGAGGGCGAACTGAAATGGACCGGTCCCATGGGCGGAAAATCGATGCTCGCATCCAGGTTGCTGGAGATGCTTTCCGAGCAGTTCAATTGAACCTTCAACCCGAGTTTCTCACGAGGTTCCTGGCGGGCCCACATGCGAACGATCGACGATTACAGCTTTGGGGTATTTGCTTGACTAATTCCGATTGTCGTCTACAATAGTATGATCGTTCTGGTCCGTTCGTGGGAGCGGCGGAACCATATTCGACCGTAACTCGTTTGTATTGTCGAGCCTGTCGGATCGAGAGGGTCGAATCAAAATGAGGGCGGGAGCGCCGCTTGCTCCGCTGCATCTTCCTGCCTGAGGTCGGAGGTGCCGATTCGTCAGGGTCTGACCGGCCGAGTTCCCGCAGTCTGCCGGACCGTTTGGCGGCAGGTGGTTTGGGTGCAATGCCGGGCATCACGCCCGGCGAGCAATTGGAGATAGGAAAGATGGCTACACATTTCAGATGCCTGCTGATTGGCGCCCTTGGGCTGGTATTGTTGTCGGGTTCGGCGATTGGACAGACGGACCTGGAAGGAAACTGGGGGTTCAACTGGCATCTCTCTGGCTCACAGGTGTTGCTTGATGACTCGACCAATGGGAATCATTTGATTCGCGGCTCGACAACCGGTATAGATGGCAACGATCCCGGTATCAATAACCCCGACGTTCCCCAGCCGGCCAACGGAAACTATTCGACCGACTACGACGGAGTAAACGACTACGCCTACCGCACGCTGCCCCCGTCATTGAAGCCGACAGGCGAGTTCACGCTGGCGACCTGGGTGAAACTCGACACTCTCAGCATCGGCGATCAGGACGTGATGATTTCCTGCATCGGCCCGTACGGGGCCACCGGCGGTTATCAACTCCTGTTCGCCAATCCGGCCAATCCGAACGTGGGCATCAGCTACCGCGACGCCGGCGGCGCCGACCGCGGTATCGGGGTGGCGCTGAACAATCCGGCCGTCAGTTGGCAGGCGGGCGTCTGGTACCACGTGACCGGAACGTACGATGCCGTGGGAGGGGGCAACTCCGAGGTCAAGGTCTTCATCGATGGCAGGCAGATGGCCGCCCACACGGACACCGGGCAGGTCTCTTATCACAACACCAACACGTTCTGGCTCGGTACGAACTACGACGGCGACGGCGGGACGGGCTTGTTCGAGCGCGAACTCGACGGGCACCTCGACAACACGCAGGTCTGGTCGGACGAACTGACGGACAACGAGATCCGCGACCTGGCCCAGATCGACCTGGACTGGGACAATCCGGGCACCAGCGGCGACGGTTCGATACGGACGAACTGGTATATTCCGAAGCTGCCCGGATACGCTTCGAACGTCCGCCTGCCGAGCGATGCGACGCCATACACCGTTCGCGTGGACGGCGACTGGGAGGTTCGCGACATCACGGTCGAGAACAACGCCACCGGGCACCTGGACGGGTTCGACCTGCAGGTCGGCGAGGGCGGGCAGGTTCAGGCCGGCGGAACGCTGCACGTGGAGGACGCCGTCTTCACGCCGGACACCGACATTGACGTCTCCGGCACGCTGAAAGTCGAGGCCAACCCGGGCCACTCGTCCACCGTCGACGGCGGGATCGATCTGTTGGGCGGCGGCGAACTGCACCTGCTGGGCGGAACGGTTAGCGGTATTGTTGACACCGAAAACGGTACCGCCATTCGCGGTTACGGTACGGTCTCCAACGGGCTGAATACCAACCGCGGCATGATTCGAGCAGAAGGGTCGGGCAAGACGCTGAACGTCTCGTTTGACGGTAATGACATCGACCATGGTACGCTCTCGGCGACGGCCGGGGCGACGCTGAACATCGCCGACACCGCCGCCCAGACGAACAAAGCCACCATCGACCTGGACGGCGGCGATCTGACCCACACCGGCGCCATTACGACGCTGACCAACGAGAATCTCATCACCGGCAGCGGACACATCAAGAAATACCAGGTCAATAACGCCTCCGGTACGATCCAGGTTGACGCCCCCGGCGACGTCCTGACGATCGAGGAGGGTTTTGACGCCTCCAGCGCCGCCGGTGTGATCAACGTCACGGGCGGCGGCGAGCTGAGCATTGGTGCCGCGTGGAACAATGACGCCAACGTCACGATGAACAACGGCTCGATTACCGGGCAGGAATTCCTGCAGCGGGGCACGCTGACCAGCCGCGGCGCCGCCCAGACCAACACGCTGCAGAATGTCAAGTTCGATCCGAGCGGAAGCACGGTCATCCGGGACGGTTCGACGCTTACCGTCAGCGGTGTCGGCGACCTGAACGGTGCGACGATCTTCCTGGACGCCGGCGGCGGGACGCTGGCCACGGCGGCGGCGGCGACGATCAAAGGCTCCGGCCTGGTCCACTCGGCCGTGATGAACCTCGGGACCTTCAGGGCCGACGTCAACGCCGCGACGCTGACCGTCAACGGCACGGTGAACAACCAGAACGCGATGTACGCTACTAGCGGCGGTACGCTGGATATCAATGGGGCAGTCACGAACGACGGCGAGTTGTACGCCTCCGGCGCCGGCGTGCTGCGGCTGGACGGGGCTGTCCACAACCGCGGCAACGTCAAGGCCGACGGCGGAACGGTGAACGTCGGCGGTACGATCAAGTCAGGCCCCGGCAATGACGGCGACTTCAGCGCCACGTCGGGCCTGCTGGCCATAAACGCGCCGTTGGAGTACGCTCCGCTGAATTACAACACCTTCACCGCCAATGGCGGCGGGACGATCAAGTTTGCCGACGACCTGGACACAGGCAACCTTAGCGTGGTTGACGCTCTGCGCCCGCGCGGCGGGACGATAACCCTGCGCGACGCCGGCGAGACGCTGACCAACGCCCCGGGCAAGACGATCGCTGGAACCGGGACGCTGCTGGAAGAAAACCGCAACCTGGTCAACAGAGGCGTCATCGAGGCCGACGGCGGATCGCTCAATGTCCACGGAGATATCACGAACTACGGCACGATGCGGGCCTGCGCCGGCGACAGCCTCGCCGTTAACAGTACGCTGGCGATCGACTCCGGCGGAAGCATCTACGCCGCCGACGGAGGGTCAGTGACCATAGGCAGTAGTCTGGACAATGACGGCGAGATATACGCAGCCGGCGGCGGGCAACTGACCGTTCAGGACACCGCCCCAACCGGTTCGGGCACGTTCGATGCTCGCGCGGGCGGCACGATCCAGTTTGTCGACGGCTTCAGCAACGCCTCGCTCACGCGGGCCGATGCGCTGCAACTCGATGGCGGGCGGATCACCGTCATGAGCGGTCAAATGACCAACGCCAACGGGATGCAGATCGTTGGCAGCGGTACGCTGCTGGGCGGCAAGCCTGTCCCGCGCAAGCTGATCAACGAGGGCGAGATCATTCCCGGCGGCGGCGCCATCTGGTTTGCCGACCCTGTTGAAAACGCGGGCACGATCTACGCCGACGGTGCTGACAGCGTTGTCTTTTCGGCGAACCTGGACGTCAAGAACGGCGGGGTGGTTTCGCTTACCGATACTCAGATGCTCTGCGGCGCCTCGTTGTCAATACAGTCAGGCGGGTACCTGGTCGACAACGGTTCGCCGTCGACTATGGAGGTTAGGGGGAGTCTCACGAAGTACGCGGGCGCCGAAAGCGATTTCGATGGGGATCAGGTGACCGTGGAGATATATTCTATCGGCATAATAGCTGTCCCTCACACCGTGCAGTGGGAGGCCGATGACGTTGGCGCCGACGTATCCGGGCTCGACGACAACCTGGCACTCGGATCGTTGATCTTCGGCGACGGATTGGGCGGGGCTATGAGCGACAGCGCGTCTCTGGGCGATGACACCACGATCTACACTTACGGCCTGTCCGTTCTGTCCGACGCCAGGCTGGATCTGGCCGGCAGGACGATCTACTACGTCATCGAGGGATACGAGCACAACGGCATCGTCGGCACGGGCCTGCTGCTCGAAGGTAACGTGGAGTACAACGGCGGGGCGCTGGTGCCCATTCCCGAACCGGCCACGCTGAGCCTGCTGGCCTTGGGTTCCCTGGTTTTCCTTCGCCGCAGACGCCGCTGAATCACCGCCCGGTGTGGCGCCCGCGGAACCGGCATCCTATTGGCAGCAAACCACGTGTCCGTCCATCGTGACGATGAACAGTTTTCCGTCGGATACCGCAAGACCGTCGAAGACCGGGGACGCGTCCAGTTTCAACTCGCCGAGCTTTTTCCCGTTCGCGGTTGAAACGCTCAAGAGCATCGCCGCTCCTTTGCCTTTGATCGCGGAGACCTGTTTGGCGGCTTTTGCAGCTACGTCCTTGTCGAAGGGTTTGGCGAAGATTTCCTCTTCGTCCACCACGTCCATCGGTCCCGCGACAAACAGCGTCTTGCCCGCCAGCGCCATAGCCCGCGCCTGGACCGGAGGGTTCTCGTTTCGCCAGTTGAAATCGATCGCCGAGATACTGGGCAGGGGATGGGCGCCGTACATCTTGCGGTCGAAAGTAATAATATGTCCCTGCTTGCCTTCCTGTTGTCTGTTGGCGTCGGCGACGCGTTTGATCGACTCGGGCTTTGCGTTCCGCCCGGCCGAGTACAACTGATATTCCAACGCGCTGGACCAGACGTACATGTTGGGCTTCCGCCCATACCCGAATACAGAGTCCTTATCGAACACCAGCATCCGCCCGGCCGGTGCAAAACGCCCGGCGCGGAACCATCCGTTGTGTCCCGTACCGTAACCGTGCCCGAATACCCAATAGGCGCGGTGGAACCACGTGTCGTCGAGGTATCCGCTCGAGCACACCAGATGCGCTTCGGGGCCTGCCTGGTCCATCGGGCCCGAGGCGGTCATGTTAGTTCGTTTTCCATCGAGACCGATGCTTTGCGATCGCATGTAGAGGCGTTTTCCGTCGCTGGACAGGATGTCCGGCAGGGCGACAGGCATGTCCAAACCGCGAGCCGTTGTGTGCAGGGGCTTGTCGCTTCCGGGCAGGGTGTCGCCCATGATCTCTTCAAACTGCAGCTTGCCTGTCGTAGCGCCCAGTTTCAGCAGGTGCAGACCGCCGTCGAGGAACATGGACCGCCCCGCGACACAATACACCGAACCGCCCTGCACGAGAACCGCTCCGCTCACCGGCCAAGTCGACTCCAGTTGATCGTACGAAACGATGGTGCGCTCCTGCACCACCGCGCGATAGCGCCATACAAGTTTGCCATCGGCCGCAACCAGGCAGTAGACCCAACCGTCTCTGCTGCCGAAGATGCACAGTCCTCCGGCGATCGTGGGCGGTGTGTCTACTCGCCCGCCGGCGACGTACTTCCACGCCACGTCGCCCGTGTTGGCGTCCAGCGCGTAGACCGTGTGTCTGTCGACGGCGGCTACGAAAACTTTCCCGTCGGCTACGGTAACCGGTGAGAGCTTGCCGCCAAGCTTCGTTTTCCAGCCCGTTTTCAGCTTCGCCGGAACCTCGGTCTTGCTCGCACCGCTTCGCATGTTGTCGGATCGGTAGGTGCTCCACCCGACGCGGTCAGCCGATTTGGTTGGCTTGTTATATGCCGGTCCTTTTTCCAGCCTGGGGCGGGTCGCGGCGGTCGGTGATTGCTTGACGGCATCGGCTCCGACAAGCGCGTTGAATCCGTTCAGCTTCGATTCGATATAGCACGCACACGGATGCGGCGGGGCGTAGGAAAGCCCGTTGGCGGGCATCATCCCGTAGAGGCAGGCGCCGCGCACCCAGGGGTTCGGCTGCCACTTACCGGTCTTCAGGTCAATGTACTCCAGGCCCGTTCGCGACATGATAAGGTATCGGTTCGTGCCCCGCCCACGATGGCAGCGATGATGGAACCAGTCGCTTCTTCCCGGTGGGAACGTCTTCTTCGTTTCACCGGTGACGGGATCTCGCCCGAAGAATGTCCAGGGGCGATGGTTTACGACTTTGACTTTGGGATCCTTGGCGTTTTTCTTCTTCGGTGGTCTTCTTCTCCGTCCACCGGAAATTGACCAGACAAGTCCGTCGGCCACTTGCAGATCGTACGTTGACTGGTGCCCGGTGGACCCGTGGGAGTCGCTCCAGAGCGTTTTACCGTCCTTGATCGAGATCGACGAGACCTGGCCCGGTCCGGCGGAGAACAGGACCACATCTTTGTAAATCACCAGATTCGGCGCCGACTTGACCTGTACCCTGACGTTCGTTTGGCGTTCGGCGATCCATAGCTTATCGCCGCTTTTGCGATCCAGGCAGACCACGTTGGCTCCGTTGTGGTAGATAACTCGCTGCTTGTCGGCGCCCAGTGTGATCGGGGCGACGGAGGTTTCCTTCGACCAGAGAACCTTGCCCGACGCGGTATCGATGGCGATGATTTTCTTGGGATCGCTCATCTCCCATTTCCAGGGACGGGAACTGTTGGAGCGTCGGGTCTCGGTCCAGCATTGAGGTGTTTTGAGTTGCCATTTACCTTCGGGCGGCGCTTTGGCGTGGGCGGTTACGAACAGTTGACCGCCGTCGACGATGATCTCTTCGGTGTGCTCGGTTCCCTCGAAGGTTTTGAGCGTCTCGCCGCTGGCCGCGTCGAGCATGGCCACCGGTGCGTGCAGGCTGAGCGTTGCGAAGACCTTGTCGCCAACGGCTACCAGTCGCCGGGGCAGTTGTGCGGGCCCCGCCTTGGCCGGCCAGATGTTCGTATGCCACCGGGCGATGGAACGCTTCCACAGCAGTTTCCCGTTGAACGCGTCCCGCGCCACCAGGCGCCACTCGGGCGGATACTGGATCGACGCCTTGGGGCCTTCATCCAGAATGGAAAAAATCCTGCCATTGGTTGTCACCACGGCGCTGACGCTGCTCATGTGATCGTGATGACGCGACCAGCGCGGACCGCTGACCCACTGCATGCTCGTCGGGGTGCTGACCTTCTTGTCATTCGATACGGCGTTGTTCTTCGAGTCGTAGAGGTAGTGAGACCATTCGGCGATGTCGGCGGGGACGGGTTTTACGGTTTTCTTTCCGCCAGCGATCGCCACGCCCCGCGGCGCCAGGACCCGCGTGATTTCGGCCGCCGATACGCTTGACCCGCTCTTGTCGACCAACAGGTTAACGAGATTGTCCGCGTACGGAAGCGTTTTGCCGCCGAACGCCGCTGCGCTTACGCGTCCGTAACTGTCGCCCTTGCCAAGCGCCTCGCGCAGCTTTTCGACTTTCGCCAGGTCCGTATCGAGCGCCTGGACGAGGAACTTGTCGCTCTCGGCGAGTTGGGCGATCAGCTTCGCGTCGTCGCAGCCGATCACAACGATCAGCCCGCCTTTGACACCGCTGTCTTCAAGCAGACCGGCTTGCGTGTGGGCGGTAAGGAACAGGATTGTAAGCAGTGTAAGTTTTCTCATTGGTTATCCTTGTCAGTAGAAAAGGGTAGAAAAGGGGACAGGCTGCTTTTGCGGTGATCTTATTTTTCCGCTTCGTGGCGTTTTTCCAGTTCGATCGAATCGTCAATGCCCTTCTGGAACTGCTTCTTGCGCTCGGCGGCAGACATTGTTTTCTTACCGTCGGGATTCTTCACGGTCTGGCGATACGTTCCGTCTTCCCAGCGCAGATTGCGGAAAGCGCGCGGGGCGGACCAGCGGATGGGCGGCGCGGGCAATTCGATCTGCTTGCCGTCCCGGACGACCTTCACGCGCCCCCGGATACCGAGTTCGGTAACGTGCCGCCAGCTTTTCAGCGGATGTTTAGTGCGTTTGCCGAAGAGCTTGAAGTCGGCGACCGTCACGCCGACGCTCTGCCATTTATCGGATCCTTTGATATCCACCCGTGCGTAGTACTGCCCGCTGTTTTGTCCGGGAAAAGCGCCCCAACTGTTGTCCTGCACCTCGAAGAAGAGAACCGCGTCTTGGGCGGCCTTTACGTCGAGCGTTAGTTTCGCTCCGTCGGGCGCGGCGAAGGCGGGGTCCTTGATCTTGCGGGTGTAAGCGCTCCACCAATGCGGGTTGTCCCAGTTCAGGCGATACCAGTCCTGGTAATCATCGAAATCTTTTTCGATTATCCGGCTGCGATCGGGTGCGGCTTTGACTTTGGCCTCCTTTAGCTGCTCGGGACTGTAACCGATCATCTCCGATGATATACCGAAGGTCTTGGGCGCCTTCCGCATCCAATGGTATCCGACGACGGGGTGGGTCAGCGTGTAGTACACGTTTGCCATGATGTAAAGCGGCTGGTCGGTGCTGTAGACGGGGCATTTGGCCTGCCACGCATCGCCTTTCCTTACGGCCGCCGCGGTGCGCCAGAACCGCGTGAGGATGTGCGGATCGACGGAATAATAGATGACGACCTTTGCGACATTTTTGACCTGGTAGGGCTTGAGCACCACTGCGGGGATCGAATCTTTCGTTTTTAAACTGGCCGATATCGCCGGCGTTTCGGGGAAGTCGAAAACGCCCTTGAGGTGGTCCTCGAAGAACAGCATGCCCGCAAACAAGTGCTCGCTGATAGCGCGGTGGTTCATGTGAGGCGTGATGGTGTAATTAACTGTCTTGCTCTTCATGCCCCGCCAGTTGGCGTACATGTTATCGAGGATTCCGTTGAAATCATTGTGCGGGCCGACATACAGCATGGGAACCGCGATCTCTTTTATGTACAGCGCGTCGTCGATTGTCTTGTGATAGAGTTCCGAATGCCTGCGGCGCACGCCGGCGTTCTTTCGGTTCCGGATATGGTCGGGCGCCGAACCGCTTCCCCCGCAGGAAGGGGCGGCGGCCTTGATGCGTTTGTCGGCGCCGGTGAGCATTACCGTAAGCTTGCCGCCCATCGAGTGCCCAAACGCTCCGATCCTGTCGGGATCAACTTCGCGTTGCTTCTGCAGGAAGGTTATCCCGCGTTTTGCGGCAATAATGATGAGGAACCAGTTGTTATTGCGGGGCGATTCGACGGTGTCGATCGTCAGTTTGTCGGGCATGAGCGATCCGTAGTGGCTGTTGTGTCCGGTCTGTGTGGCGTCGACTGCGCCCCAGTCTGTGCTCGGGTCGCCGCTCCGGGCTTTCTCCATCTTTCGACCGCCCCAGTTGATCGACAGAGTTGCGTATCCGTTATCGGCGCCGTATTTGACGCTGTGAATCGCCGCCCTCTGACCTCCGCCGTGCATCTGGATCAACGCGGGCAGTTTGCCTTTGTGTTTGGTCGGGAACGCGTAGAACGCGGCCATCGTTGCCTTCTTACCCTTGAACGTTCCGATGGTGTAAGTGAGATAGCGGTACGTCGAGACATCGTCTTTCCACTCGCGCACGACCTTGACTTCAAGCGGTTCTTTCGTCGAGTCGTAGTTCGCCCACAGGTCTTTGACGTTCCGGGGGACCTTTCCGCCCTGGAGCGGCGGGAGGGAATCGGCGGCATTGAGCACTCCGACCGAACCCAGCAGCGCAATGGCGATAATCAGCCTTGCCATTCGTGTCTTTTTCAACGTTCTACTCTCCGATTAAGGTTTGCTTCCGCGCGGGTGCGGGCGGACGATCAGGCGCAGCGGTTTGTCCGGTTTTAGGCTTACCGGGATGCCTTCGCTGAGCGCCTTGCCCGTTACTGTGCGCGTTGATCCGGTATCGACGTCCCGGACGGTGTATTTGTGCGCCGCGTCCGGTTCGACGGTGAACCACTCGGGCACGGAGTTCATCCGCGGCCAGTCCTGCTTGAAACCCATGTAGAGGCGGTGTCTGGGGATGTCGAACTGGAGCTTGCCGGCGTACGCCTTGTCGGATCGCATGTATACGCAGATCCCGTCGCCGACAGGCGCCGCTCCGAGTTGGAGTCCCCCGCGCCACGGGCGGGCGATCGTGTTGCGCGTGTGCAGCATTGTGTGGATCAGCACGGTGCGGACCGTGTTGGCCTCCAGCTTGTGAGTGTCCCAGAGGCGCTTGGGGTCGGTGTGATCGACCAATAGCGTCGCGATTTCGCGGTCGGCCCAGACGAAGGCCTCGGGCGTGGGGAATCGGCGCAGCAGGTACAGGGCGCCCTCGACCGAGTCGGCTACATTGTCGCGCGAACCGTGATCCCAGTTGAAATGCTTGTACCGCGGTTTGAGCAGGTTCTTCATCGGCCGGCGGATCGCGTCGTAATATCGCCTGCTGCCCATCGCCAGGTCGTAGTCCAGGAAACCGACGAAGTCGTATCCCCATCCATCCCCGATCCTGACGCGATCGTGCGGACCGGGCGTCTTCTGCACCGATCCGATGATGATGCCGTCGGAATTGGTCCCGCGACGCAGGATCTCGTCGAACATGTATTCCATGTGCGGCTTGTATTGCTTGCACTTCCTGGGGTTCACCCTGGCGTCGATGGCGAAAAGCAGGCCCAGTCCGCCTATGATCTCGCAACCGTGATCGCTCAGGCGCGATGGAACGAACTTGCCGCCCAGAAGGTAGTAGTCCGCCAGCCGGTGAGCCCAGTCGAGATACTTCTTCTCGCCCGTCATGCAGTACAGGCGGGGCAGGATCTGCAGCAACTCGCCGTTGACCTCGATGTTCTTCGACGGGATCTTACCGTAAGGACTGCCGTAGGGCGCGTGCTTGAAAATGTCGTCGACAATGCCCCTCATGCGGCCGAACCAAGGCGAGTCCTTGCCCGTGATTTCAACGATCGCGACCAGCCCGTCCTTGGCGTATTCGCACGCGCCGAAGATCGTCGCATCGAGCGAGCCGACGACCTTCCTGCCGGCCTTCAGGTCGTAGCGAACCGGCAGGCGATCCAGGTGGTTGCAGAGTTTCTGCTCGGCCTTGAGCGTGTCGACCATAACCGTGTCGAGCAGCTTCTTGTCCGTGTAGAACGCCGCCCACACGTAGAACGGATAGCAGTCGGCGGCCGTGTCGCGGTAGTTCCACGCCCGCGCGGTGGACCGGAACAAACCGCTCTTCGCGTCGCGAACGGGCATAACGCGCTGCCGCAGCCAACGCTGGACCTTGTCCAGTGCGATCCCCGCATATCGCGCCGAGCGCTCGGTCCGCTTCCAGTCGCACTTTTGGGGAGAGGGGTCCCAGAGGGTTCGCATCTTGTCATTCATCTCGAACCCGGGCATCTCGGCCCATTGGTTCGAGCGCCGCGCCGCCGGTGGTGAGACCGTAGCCACGCGGATCGGTTTGACCTTCAGTTTACCGCTCGATTTACCGGTAACGCGAACACCGGCGAGGAACCCGACCTGCCGCGAGCCCTTACCGTAGAGAACGATCTTTTGGTCCGCCGCCAGCTTGTCCAGCGGAAGCGCGATCCATTCAAACGGTTTTTTCCGCACATCGCTCAGCGAGCCCGATTGCCCGTCGCGGGTGTAGTGGATCGTTCGCCTGGCGGGACCCTTCGAGCCGAACAGCACCTCCAGGCGGTCGCCCGCGGCGATGTCGTTGGGCAGCGTCACATCGAGCTTCCACTCGGCCAGCCAGTAGTACGTCATGCCCCCGTGTTCGTGCGTCCCGCCCGTGAACAGAACCTCTCCCGCCCTGGCTGACGATCCGGCCGCCAGAACGCAAATCAGGACTCTCATGCATTTCATAATTTCACTTCGCTGTGCCTTCGGTCAGCCACGCGAGGTTGAATTGCGCGACGGCAATGTGTTCGTAGAGTTTCTTGTCGCCCCGTTCGAAGAGCAGATAAATGTTGCCCTTCTTGTCCGCCGCCAGAGACGAATACGCGCTGGGGCCTTTATGCACCATGCGTTTGACCGGCCAGGTCTTCCCGCGATCGAAACTCGCCCACACAGTCATGCGGACGCGCGACTTGCCCGGGTTGTCGGGCGTGCTGAACAGCAGCACATCCTTGCCGCCGGTGGTTTCCAGCGGAAGGCGAATCATCCCTGCGTTGCATCCGTAGCTGGGCTTCGTACCGTATTTGAAGTAGAACGGTTGTCCGACCTCGCGGAGTTGATCGCAGACCCGCCAGTCAGTCCACATGTGCCCGCCGTCATAGCTCCAGGCGATCCGCCTGCGATGGTCGATGGACATGTGCGACCGCGAGTTGTAGTAGATGTTCCCGTTAGACAGTTCCGCCAGCGTGCCCTCGCCGGTACCGCTCTGCACCGGTCCGCTGGTCTGCCACGTCTTGCCCCCGTCGTCGCTGTAGATCGCGGTGTTGTAATGGTACGGCCAGATCTCCTGGGCGTTGGTGCCATTGGGGGATGTGATCCGGGCGGGCATGAGAAGGCGGCCTTTGTGCTTGCCGTAACGCAGCGTGATACCCGACTCCGAGCAGGAGGTGCCGGCGGGGACTTTTTCGCGAGACCCGTGGCCCAGGAGATTGGGCTTGACCTCGATCTCCTGTCGCTTCCACGTTTTCCCGTGATCGCCGCTTCGCCAGAGGCAACCTTTCCCGGGATTGACAATCATCACGTCTCCGGTGTTCTCGTCGACTATTGCGCTGCCCCCGGCGTCGGCGCCGATCTCGCGGGCTTTGCTCCAGGTCTTGCCCGCGTCTTCGCTGCGCCGGAGCATTCGACCGGACTTGGCCAGCGCCAGCACCGACCCGTCAGCGGCCACAACGATGTTGGGGATGCGCGTTGACTTGAACAGGTCCTGGGTCTCGAAGACGGGCTTGGCCTTGGCGGCAGGCGGGCTTTCGGCAGGGCCGGGTTGGGCAAGAACATGCCAGACCATCGCAGCCGCCAGAACCAATAACCAGATAGCATTCCCTTTCATAACGAATCTCCTTACGCGCCAATCGCCACGATTCATTATCCCACACCATCACCGGATACGTCAATCGCGGCTGATAATTGTCAAGCCAATTGCCAGCTCCCACGGCTCTTGTCGCAAAGTCCCCGTCGCTGTCTCGAATCTTCGGTCATCGAGCGCAACCAAATGCCTGGCAGTTGGCCCTGGAATCGGTATACTGCGCGGAGATCAAATAATCCCCCATGCATATGCCCACACAGGAGACAACGCGATGAAAGCAACGAAGACCTGCACCGCTTCACAGTGTCCGATGATGGTCAACCGGCGTAATTTGCTCAGAGGCGCCGGTGCCCTGGCCGGTGCGGCCGCAGCCGCCGAGATGGGTCTGCTGGACTTCGCCTCGTCGCTGTTTGCGGCGCCGGCGAATCCCGCCGGAAAGCCCGTGGTGAACGTTGTTTTCGTCCGGCCGGAGAAACCTCTCACAGTGAGCTGGCCCGGTGGAAATTGCGACACCAGCGCCCAGCAGGCCCTGTTCACCAAGACCCTGAAAGCCGCCGCCAGGAAACTCGACGTGGATCTCCGGGTGCAGGACAAGCCCATAGTCAAACCCGACGAGATCAACGCATACGTCGCCCAGCTAAAGAAATCGCCGCCCGACGGTCTGATTATCGGGGCGATGTGCCTGTTCCGCTGGAAACCGGTCCAGCAGATATTGAAGAACCGGGGAAAGGTCCCCACGATCATCTACAGTCACCTGAGCGGTTTCACCAAGAACCTCCAGCTCGGTCGCGACATGCCGGGGGTCCTGATGGCCGCCACCAGAAGCATCGAATGGCTGGAAACGGGCCTCCGAATGCTCAACGCCATCTGGCGGCTGAAACATACGCGGATCCTCACAACCAATCGCACGTACAATTCCACGCACGAACTCGGTACAAAGATCGTAGCCTGCAAGGTGGACTGGCAGCAGGAGATCAAGAAGGCCAAGGACAAGAAAACGAAAGAATCGCAAGCCATCGCCGACTTCTATGCCAAGAACGCCAAGAAGATCGTCGAACCCAAGCAGGCCGATATCGTCGAAGCCGCCAGGCAGTACGCCGTCCTGCGGCGCCTCATGGCGGACCACGACTGCCAGGGCATCACGCTGCAGGGGTGCCTCATAACGAAACCGCCCTGCCTGGCCGTCTCGAAGCTGCGCGACGAGGGCATCGTGGCCACCTGCGAGGGCGTCAACCACGGCGCCCTGGGCGAGTTGCTGACGTTCCTGTTGTTCAACCGGCCAACGTTCATACAGGACCCGTCGCCCGACACGATCAACAACACGCTGATCGGCTCGCACTGCACCTCGCCGGTCAAGCTCGAGGGCCTGGACAAACCGTATACTGCTCCGTACATGATTCGCGACTATCACTCGCGGCAGGGCGCCGCGGTGCAGGTCCTCTGGCCGGAGGGCAAGCCCGTCACGCTGCTCCAGTTCGGTTGGCCCAAGAAAACGCTGATGATCGGCACCGGCAAGGTGGTGGGCAACATCGCCCAGCCCCCGTCAGGATGCTGCCGCACCGCTTTCGAGATCACCGTGGACGGTTGCAAAGACACGCGCGACGTGAAGGGCTTCCACCAGTTATTCATCCTGGGCGACCTGGAGCGGCCGTTCAGGCAATTTGCCAAACTCGCGGGAATTGAAGTATCCCGCATCTATTGAACCGGCGGCCGACGGGACAACGGCCACGGCTCCGACCACAAAGGACACAAAGGCCGTTAGCGGTTAACCAAAACCCTGGAACCTGGAACCCGCCGTTAACCCAACCGCTAATTCAACGGTAATATATTGCCGATAGTATTTGCATAGCCACTGTAAAGGATAACATATTGCCTTCGGCGTGTATTCTTGGTACAATGTAATTATGAGTCCAACTATGCTGACATTGCTGGGACAAGGCGAGGTGGGCAGTGTACTGGCCGATCGCGCCAAGGCATTGCGTTTGGGTAAGGGCTGGACCCGGGATACGCTTGCTTCGCGCGCGGGCGTGTCGGCTTCCTCGCTCAAGCGGTTCGAGACCACCGGCAAGGCCTCGCTGGGGCTGGTCCTCAAAGTCGCCGCCGCCCTGGGGCGTCTCGACGAGTTCGGCAAGCTGCTCCAGCCGCCCCCGGCCCGCAGCATCGAGGAACTCGAACGCCGCGCTGCCAAACCCATCCCAAAGCGAGGCCGCATATGAAGAAGCTGGATGTTAAGTTTACACGGGCGCCGGGTGAGTTGCTGCCTGTGGGAACGCTGGCCGAAGATCGCGGGCGGGTTTATTTTGAGTACCGCCCCGAATTTCTCGACACCGGCTTGAACCTCTCTCCGTTCGCTCTGCCGTTTGAAGCCGGGCTGGTCGAGCACATCGACCGCGAGTTTGGTCCGCTGCCGGGTCTGTTTGACGATTCCCTGCCCGACGGATGGGGCCTGTTGCTGATGGACCGCCACTTCCGCTCGCGCGGTTTGAACCCGGCCGAAGTCACCGCGCTGGACCGCCTGAGTTGGCTGGGGACCCGAACGATGGGCGCACTGACCTACCATCCGCCGGCGCAGCGCGAAGATCTCGACGCCGGACTGTTCGTCCTGCACGATCTGGCCCGCCACTCACAAGACATTCTCGAAGGCGCCGCGGTAGACGTGTTACCGCAACTGCTGCGGGCCGGCGGGTCGCCCGGCGGGGCCCGTCCAAAGGTGCTGGTGGGATTCGACCCGGGCAGCGACGAAATCATTTCCGGCGAAGACGACCTGCCCGACCAGTTCGAACATTGGATCGTCAAGTTCGCCGCCAGGGCCGATTCGCCCGACGCCGGAGCCGTTGAGTACGCCTATTCCCTGCTGGCCGCCGACGCCGGTATCGACATGCCGACAACGCGACTGTTCGAGACCGCCGAGGGCGAGAGATTCTTCGGCGTCAAGCGGTTCGACCGC
>JADHXQ010000025.1 GCA_016782885.1 Phycisphaerae bacterium
GCTCTAGCCAGTGGGCGTATGATCAGAACGTAAAAAGGGTCAGGGAAAGCGCCGGGATAAACCGGCTTGGGATAAGGAATGAAAGAGTCCTATGCTACTCTGATTTGGGATTTGGGATTGGACAACATATGGACACGCTTGGTTGTTTGGGGATAAAATAAGTTATGCGCAGCGTAGCGAATTGGCCTTGGGGTAAGGTTTCATCCTTTTCGTTCAACCAATTGCCAGGCCCCTGCGACTGCGACGCCTACGGAAACACGATAGTTTACGAGGCGGCTGGGGCGGGCGGCGACTGGTTTGCCGACGACGCCAGGAGCATCTACAACGACCCGGGCGGGAGTTGCTGTCCGACATGCGAGTTCATCTTCACCGGCCGGCGGTTCGATCCCGAGACGTCCGACGCGACTACCCAGATGTACTTCTACCGCGCCCGCTACTACAGCCCAACACTAGGCAGATTTATCTCACGCGATCCGATTGGGTATGGCAGCGGGATGAATCTGTATGAGTATGTGGGGGGGATGGCGGCGGGGTTTACGGATTCGTCTGGGTTATGGATGTTTGAACCAATCTTCTGGTTCGGGGAGCCTATGCACGAGACGTTCTCTAGAATTGCTGCAAACAAGGCAGGATTTACTGAAGGAGGAAACACAGCTTTTCATTCCGGATTGCAGAAGGGGTCTGTGTGGCCGGACATACCCGATGGCATGATCGATTCCTTACTCTTCCTGATGGATGTTGAAGTTTTTGGTATAGACAAGAACTATGCCGCACAACGGAATTTCACGGAACTGACGCGACGGTCTCATTTCGGAGACAAAATACACTGGCATGGCATGGGATTTCCTGGGAAGAGTTGTGAAGATATGGCAAAACTCATGGAGGATTGGATTGTTGGACAGTATGCAAAAGCTCTGCGTGAGAAAAGTCAATATCTACGTGGTTTACAGATCGGCAAGGCCTTGCACACGATCCAGGATTCATATTGCAGATCACATACGGGAAGACAAGCAGTGATGGCCAACGGACGCCTTCAGTTTGGGGCAATCACTCATTTCTGTGATTACAGCACACAGGATCACGAGTGGCACAAATCACTTGATGTTTCAACTTTTCCAGTGAGCAAAATCGAAGATCCGTGGCAGAAGGCAGCGGCCGAAATGGCAATACAACGATCTACGGAATTGTTGAATATGCTAAAGGCACGTGTCCCCGAGAATGTTGTCAGGAAGTGGCTCAGAGAAGGCCCGTTTAAGTTGGGTAAAAACTGCTGCAATGACGCTTCACCCAAGAAATCCCCGTGTAATAATGGAGCCATTCCGATTCGGCCAGGCGTATACAAATTGGTACCAGCAGGCGTACCTTCAGGAGCTATCCCTGCTGAAGTGGCTGACGATATTCTTCGTGGGTTAAGGAGGTAGGTTTCTTATTGAAGATATAATGTGAAAGATGTTGAACAAGATGGCATTCATATGAAATAGCTGCTTGGGCTGAGATGTTTATGAGTTACCTGCCCGAGAGGAATAAAGGCCAATGATAATACTACAATATACCATTATGTGTGCATTGCTGCTGACGATTATCCCTCTATTATTGGGAGTATCAAGGCGATCTATTTGTCTTCTTTCTGCGACTATCGTAGCGGGTTTTTTCGTGTTTATGTATATATGGGCACGGTCCCGTGGAGGACTCTATATAGCCCATATGTCCATACGATGGTATATGGTTGCATTATTCTACTCTGCGGTCTATATAGTGGTAGCTGGCCCCATTGTCCTGTCTTGGCCTCGCCGGAAAACACAACCCAAGGAGAAATCCAGCGATGGAGACTAATGACATCACTTCAATTGTACTGCGGACAGAAGGTGTGCTTTGCAGGAGTGTTTGCGATGAGTAAATTTCATATCCTCGTTCTTGTTTTGCTTGGAGTTGTGTCTTCAGTCGAGGCAAATACAAGATTGAATGACCGGACGTCTATCGTCTTTGCGACTGTTGAGCAGGCGAAGACAATTCTGGGACGGAAAGATGAGTTTATTGAACGCATGAGCCCGTTTGATCGCGCCGCAAGAATGAAGACGGACAAGGTCGCGTCAGAAAAGGAATTCCTCTCATTTGTAGTTCGCAACATCCTTCCTTGGGACAAAAAGGAGACGGCCAATGTCGAGGCCGCACTCGCAGCAGTAAAGCGCGGATTGACAAAGTTCTCTGTGAATTTCCCTGCGACCATTTTCGTGGTTAAGACGACTGGTAAAGAAGAGGGCCAGGCCGCCTACACACGAGCCAATGCAATAATCTTACCCAAGCACATGTTGTCAGGGCAGGCGTCGAAGCTGCAAAAAACTATTGCCCATGAACTCTTCCATATTCTCTCACGCAGTAATCCAAAGCTTCGCGCCAGTTTGTACGCCGTAATTGGCTTCAAGGCATGCAATGAGATCGATTTTCCGTCGGGGTTGAAGTCTCGAAAACTCACGAATCCTGATGCACCAAGGAACGACCATTACATAGAAGTGTCTCTGAAAGGCAAACCGGTTTCTGTGGTTCCCGTTCTGTTTTCGCGTTCGGAGAAATACGATGTTCAGTCTGGCAGAGAGTTCTTCAGCTATCTGGAGTTCCGACTATTGGCCGTGAAAAAGGATGCGACGGGCAAGAAGTTTGTCGCCATCTACAAGGATAAGAAGCCCATGCTTTTTCACATGCGGGATGTTGGGGAGGCTTACCTCAAGCAAATCGGCAGAAACACGGGGTACATTATCCATCCGGAAGAGATTCTGGCTGAGAACTTTGCGCTTCTCGTTGCGGGAAAACAGAACGTCCCATCTCCCGAGATTCTCAAGAAAATGCTGAGCGTGCTATCTAAGAAGAAAACTGCTACGAAGTAGCGCCTGGATGAGCGAAGGCAATTCGTGCTGCCGTCCGTTTATCTGGTCTTCTGCGATTCTATAGCATAGCTGTGTCACGCGATGGGTTAAAGTGTACTTCTGCGGCGCTGTTGTCAGACATGCGATATGGTATAATCCGGAAAGAGGACTTTGGCAAATAGCAACAGCACGACCAGGCGGGTAAGAAGAACCGGGGGCAAACAGGGTCAGCCCTTAAATTATTAATTTTGCTTCTTTAAGGGCTAACGGCCAATAGGATTGGCCGCGATAGACAACGCGATTTGCTCAGAGATAAATGTTGATTCAGAAGCAGCGAATTATGAAAATTAATAATTTAAGGGCTGACCCTGATTGCCTGCGGCTTGATCTTCGGTCCCTTGACGATCATCGGCACGCGAATGCCGCCTTGCCAGACCCACCACTTGGCCGCATGCAGCGGTTGCTTTAGCCCTGGCAGGAACTTGTGTCGATAGCCGTTGTCGGCGACCATGATCACGTAGGTGTTGTCTTCGATGCCGAGTTTCTTGATCCTGTCGAGCACGGCTCCGATCCGCCCGTCGAGATCTTCACCCATACCCAGCCAGATCGCCGGATCGGACTTTCGGTTCACCGTTTCGGCGGTCTTTCCGATCTTCTTGTAGTAAGCCTGCACCAGCGGATGGCGCACGTACTTCTTGCGGGTCGCCGGCAGGCATTCGCGCCCCTCGTGCATGGCGTAGTGCGATACTTGGAGGTAGAAGGGGTTCTTGGCCTTGACCTGTTCATCCATGAAGCCAATCGCTTTTTCGGTGAGACTGAACATCAGCTTAGGGTCGGTCAGAGAATCGGGCAGTCGTCTCTTGGCGTTTACAGGCAGCGTGTTACCGGGATTGTTGTTGGTCTCGCCGTCGTGCAGGACATACCCTTCGTCGCCCGGATCGCCTCGCATGTGCCACTTGCCGATGTGAGCGCTTACGTACCCCAGCGGCTTCAGCGCCTCGGGGATGGTCACCGCGTTTTTGTCGATAGTCATATCCGAAACGCAGGCGACAACCGGGAAGCCCTTGTACTGTTTTGCGTTGTAGTACTCCTGGCCGCGATCGTTCATGTAAACGCTGAACCCGTTGCGAGGCGTTGATTGCCCGGTCTGCACGCAAACCCGAGCGGGCGAGCATTGAGGCGATGCGTAGGCGTTGCGGAACTTCATCCCCTCGCGAGCCAGCTTCTCCACATTCGGCATTCGCAGTACGGGCATTCGCGAGTTTCTCATCTCGTCGTCCATGCGGACCGGCGTGCCGTTCCAGGCCCAGTCGTCAATGTACAGTAGAACGATGTTGGGCTTCTTGCGAGGTCCGGCGCTAAAGGCGGGCTTCGCCAGGGCCGCAGCGCATGCTGCGCCCGCGGTTCGCAGCAGTCCTCGTCTGGTCAATCGCGTATGTTGCATGTGCTGGGCCTTCCAAACCAAAATTATGTCTCGGGACACCTTACTAAATTACTGAGAGAATTGTGGTTTTGGTCTTATGAGGCAAAAATTGTCGATGTTTTCGTAATGGCCGATTACGGCTGTGGCGGGCAAATGTAATATATGGACACGCTCAGTTGTTTGTGGATAAAATAAGTTATGCGCAGCGTAGCGAATCGGTTTTGGGGTAAGGTTTCATCCTTGTCGTTCAGCCAATTGCCAAAAACCAATTGCCAATTGCCAGGCCTCTGCGACTGCGACGCCTATGGAAACACGATAGTTTACGAGGCGGCTGGGGCGGGCGGCGACTGGTTTGCCGACGACGCCAGGAGCATCTACAGCGAGGACCCGGCCGGGAGTTGCTGTCCGACATGCGAGTTCATCTTCACCGGCCGGCGGTTCGATCCCGAGACGTCCGACGCGACTACCCAGATGTACTTCTACCGCGCCCGCTACTACAGCCCGGTGCTGGGCAGATTCATCTCACGCGACCCGATTGGCTACGCCGGCGGGATGAATCTTTATGAGTATGTGGGGGGAATGGCTGTGGATGAGGTTGATCCGCTGGGGCTTTACGGCCCTGGTGCCTCCTGGGGAGAAATATACCAACAGAGCGGCACAGGACACGATGAAGGCACAAACGTCCACCTTAACGTTACCTACAATGCTGGCGCGGGAGATATTCCCAGCGGAGGATACAGTCTGGGAAGAAAAACCTGGCATGAAGGTCAGTGGCATGTCAAAGTACACGGGGATTTGGGTGGTGGTTTGGTTCCGATGAAGAATGTTGAGCGATGGGCTGCGCAAGCGGATAATACGCATTATAAGAGCAAGGGGGCGTTCCGTCGTTTTGTTGCTAAGTGGGCTTCCGGGTGGGTTAATATTCCCGGCAGTGGATGGAATCTTAGCCTTACTAATATGAACTGCAAATGCGTGGAGGCGATCAAGAAACTGCTTCATACAGCGAAGAATATTCCCGGTACAAATGAGGATGAGGATTGCTACTTGTGGACAGCTAAATTGCGTGAGGCCGCAGCAAAAAACAAGCCCGCTGGATGTTACTCAATGGAAGTAATCGCCTACACTTACACGTGGACAAAAAAAATATTTCCAAAAAACGCCTGGTTCCCGAACGTGCCGCTATTACGCAATCTCTGTGTGTATCGACACGTTGTCATCAGAGTCACGGCGTGTAATAAAACCGTATTCTACCTCGACAACGGCAATTGGGGGGGGAGAGATCATCTTTTTGCCCCAGAGGAAATCCCTTCATATGTACACAAGGGATTATAAAAGTGATTCACGAAAAAGGATAGATATGAACGGAAGACTAAACAAATTGTGGATTCTCTCTCTTGTGGTAGTCTGCGTAGTTATCGCGGGGCTTGTTCTTTCGCGTGGTTGTGAATCCAAGGAAACCAAGGAAGCAATGGCATACTTAAGCCAGGGTTATGACCATTATGAAGCAGGACGGCATGAGGATGCTATCATCGCTTACAAGAAGGCTATTGTTCTCAAACCTGATTTAGCTTTGGCTCACTGCTTGATGCCCTGGGCCTACGATGCTATGGCCAGTAAATACTGCAAACTTAAGCAATATGACAAGGCCATTGGTGTCTATAAAGAGTATATCGCCATCAAGCCAGATGACGGTGCGGCATACTACCATATGGGTGATGTCTATCGCGAGTGGAAAAAATTCCCAGAGGCCATTGGTGTCTATGAAGAATATATCGCCATCAAGCCAGATGACGGTGCGGCATACTATCGTATGGGTAATGTCTATCGCGAGTGGAAAAAATACCCAGAAGCCATTGCCGCCTTCAAGAGATGCATTGCCATCAAACCAACAGGATACTGGGCCAGCGAAGTACGAAAGGCTATCAGCGAGCTATCTACAACGCAACCGGCGGGATCGCGGGACACGGGATCGAGGGGATCGCGGGACACAAAGCATAATTACTGAGAGAATTGCGGTTTTGGTCTTGTGAGGTGAGAATCGTCAATGTTTTCGTGTTTTTTCGTAATGGCCGATTACCGTAACGGCGGGCAAATGTAATATATGGACACGCCCGGTTGTTTGGGGATAAAATAAGTTATGCGCAGCGTATCGAATCGGTTTTGGGGTAAGGTTTCATCCTGGTCGTTCAGCCAATTGCCAAAAACCAATTGCCAATTGCCAGGCCCCTGCGACTGCGACGCGTACGGAAACACGATAGTTTACGAGGCGGCTGACCCCGACTGTCGTTTCATAATCCAACCTATACAATATTGTTTATTTATGTTTCTATTCCAGCGTCTAATTATGCCATTCAATTTAGTATGGACATTTCACATATCGCGAGGAATCGGGCGCCTCCTTCGATGAGTCTATCTTGCTAAAGACAACCTCAACTCTATAATGACCGGTATATTTGAAGTTTCAAAAGTAATCTGGTGATTTTACCGTATACCGTATGTTGCATACTGAGACAGTCTGGTTAAACATTCTGATTTTTGCCATTGGACTGTGCTTTCTGGTGAAGGGCAGTGATTGGTTCGTTGGCGGTTCGGCGTTTGTGGCGAACCATTTCAAGGTCCCGAAAATCATTATCGGGTTGACCCTGGTATCCATTGGCACTTCCTTACCCGAACTGGCGACAGATGTCTGTTCATCTATACAGGGGTTGACTGACGCGGCCTACAAGGAGATACCCATGGGCGATACCCCGGGGAGTAATATTTCCAATATCCTGCTGGTGCTGGGGCTTTCGGTGGTGTTAATCAGGAGGGTGCCGATCAATAAACTGCTTTTTGCACGCGACACGATGGTTATGTTGGGGATCTTTGTAGTTTTTGCCGTCATGTATTACACCTTTGACATTTCACAGGCAAATGGCGGCGGCGGCGGTATAAACCGTTTTGAAGGCGGCATCTTATTATTGATTTTTGCCGCCTATATGACTTTTCTGATCAGGCGCAAGGACGATATCAGTGATGAGGTATGCGAGGTCGAGAATGAGGCCGAGAAGAAGTTCAAGAATATTACCATGGCGATTGTGTTTTTAGTTTCAGGCGGTTGCATGGTTGGTATTGGCGCCAAGTTAATGGTTGACAATACAGCCTGGGGCGCCGCCAGGCTGGGGATACCGGCGACGATCATTTCGGCCACCGTGATTGCTTTCGGCACTTCCCTGCCGGAGCTCTCGGTAACCGTGGCGGGAATAATCAAGAAGGAGACCGACATTGCACTGGGCAATATTATCGGGTCAAACATTTTTAATCTGGTTTTTGTGATGGGCATCGCCAGCCTCATCGGCGAGGTGCCCGCGGTCGAGAACGTGAATTACATAATTCCGTATCTGCTACTCTCCGGAGCGGTGTTAGTTACCTTTATGCGTACGGGCTGGACCCTGGTAAGGTGGGAGGGAATCGTACTTTTATTGTTATATATAGTTTATATCTCGATAAATGTTTATACAGCTATCAGCTTGAATATCAATAAGTTAACGTAAAAGTAACAGACTGCGGGTATGGGGTCAGAACCAACTGAGCAGATCGGTCGTCATGAATTCCTCAATGGGAATCCCATCGGCGCCGACCAGCAGTTTCTTGTGAACCTTGAATTCGTTTGAAAAGGCTTCCATACCGGACAACCGGCCTCGCCGGCGTGAACTCTTCACTTCGACTGCCACCGCTTTGGCGCCCTTGACCAGTACAAAGTCAACTTCACGGTTGCCCGACGACCAGTAATGTACGGACACCTGTGTGCCTTTTGCGGTATTCACCAACCACACGACGCATCAGCAGGATATCCCATGAAACGTCTTGACTATACGTGGCGATGTGCCTATGATTCCGCCGATGGATTGGCGGTCCGCCATGCTGCGGACCGTTGTTGTTTCGGTCGGGTCGAACGAGTCAGGACTACAGGACAGGAGCTGCAAACGTGGGATATAACTGCGTAGTGTGCATAAAACAGGTTCCGGACACCAAGCGGATAACCGGCGAGGCGATGCAGGAAGACGGAACGGTCAACCGGGCGGCGCTTCCAGCCATCTTCAATCCCGAGGATCTCAACGCCCTGGAAGAGGCGCTGGCGATCCGCGACGAACATGGCGGGACGGTTACCGCCATCGCGATGGGACTTCCCGCCGCATGCGAAGTGCTGCGAGACGCCCTGTGCCGCGGGGCGGATCGGGCCATACTCATAACCGACCGGCGCGCCGCGGCCTCGGACACCCTGGCGACTTCCTACATTCTTTCGTGTGCGATCGGGAAGCTCGAGGCGGACATCGTGCTGTGCGGGCGGCAGGCGATCGACGGCGATACCGCCCAGGTCGGACCGCAACTGGCGGAAAAGCTCTCGGTGCCCGTTATCACGTATCTCGAGAAGCTCGACGCGCTGGATGGCGAGACGATTACCGTCGAGCGTAACGTTGGAAACGGGTTCGAGATCGTCCGGGCCAAACTGCCCGTGCTGGTAACGGTGATGGACACAGCCAACACGCCCCGACCTCCGGCGGCAAGACGGATCATGAAATTCAAGAAGGCGCGAAGCCGCGCGGAAATCGAGAAGGTGGCGCAAGACCTTCTGATGGGCGATTACGAGGACTATACGGCTGAGCTTCAGGCCGGCGAGGTCGAGAAGCACTGCGCACAACTCGAAGAAAAAGGTTTGCTGATAGAGCAGTGGGACCTGGACTACCTCGAGGCCGATCTTCAATGGTGCGGCCGCGGCGGCAGCCCTACGAAGGTGCATCGCATCCAGTCGGTCGTTCTCAAGGGCGGCGAGTACAAGGAATATGCCCCCGATGACAGCGGCGTTAACGAGCTGGTGGCTTCACTTATAAAGGACCATACGATCGGTTGATTCATTGCAAGCGTAACTGACAGGTTGAGACAATTGGGAAAATCATGATAGAAGTAAATCGACAAGGCGAAGTATGGGTGTTCGCTGAGGCCGAGGGCGGAAAGCTGTCGGACGTACCGCTGGAACTGTTGAGCAAGGGACGCGAACTTGCCGACGAACTGGCGGTATCACTGGGCGCAGTTCTCCTCGGCGGCGAGAAGATTGCCTCCCTGACCGGCGATCTGATCGCCCGCGGCGCCGACAAGGTCTACGTGGTCTCCGACGCGAAACTGGACCACTACCAAACCGCGCCGTATTCGCACGTGATCTGCAACCTGATCGAGGCCCGCAAACCGCAAATCGTGATGTACGGCGCCACCCCGATCGGGCGCGATCTGGCGCCCACCGTCGCCAGCGCCGCAAAGTGCGGGCTGACCGCCGACTGCACCGACCTGCAGATCGGCGATCACAAACCGCCGGGCAGCGATACCGTTCACAAGAATCTGCTGTTCCAGATCCGCCCGGCTTTCGGGGGTAATATCATCGCGACGATCGTGAATTACGATCGCTGGCCACAGATGGCGACCGTTCGCGAAGGCGTGATGGTCATGCCCGAGGCCGACGAATCTCGCACGGGCGAGATTGTGGACTGCGAGGCCGGCCTGGACGACGTCGAGCTTCCCCTGGAGATTATCGAGTCGGTTCGCCGCGAGAAGAAAGTCAATCTCAAATCCGCCCGCATCATCGTTTCCGGCGGGGCGGGCGTCGGCAGCAAGGACAACTTCAAGCTGATTGGCGAGCTTGCCCGATGCCTCGGCGCCGAAGTCGGCGGATCTCGCGCCGCGGTCGATCTGGGCTACGTGGCGCACGATCACCAGGTCGGGCAGACAGGCACCACGGTTCGCCCGGCGCTCTATATCGCCTGCGGAATCTCCGGCGCGGTCCAGCATTGTGCGGGCATGCAGGAGGCGGGCAAGATCCTCGCGATCAATACAGACCCCGACGCGCCGATCTTCCAGGCCGCTCACATGGGCATCGTGGGCGACATGAATATCGTGATCCCCAAACTCATAAAGGCCATCCGGGGCGGCGCCTCGGTAGCGCAAGGGGCGGCGGGGCAAGGACTGAACCATGGCTAATTTCTACAGCGACAACGAAGACATCAAATTCCTCTTCGGGCACATGGACATCGCCCGGACCGCCGGAATCATGGAAGAGAATTTCCGCTTCCATGCGGAATTCGACTACGCCCCGGAAAACTCCGAAGACGCCATCGACAACTACAGGCGCATCCTCGAGACCGTCGGGCAGATCGCCGCTGAAGAGGTCGCCCCGACGGCGGAAGATACCGATACTGTGGGCAACGCGCTCAACGAAGACGGTTCGGTAACCTACGCGCCTGGTATCGCCAACGCTCTGAAACGCCTTTCACAGGCGGATATGATGGGCTTCACCCTGCCGTATCGGTTCGGAGGCATTAACTGCCCCAACCTCGTATATACGATGAGCAACGAAATCATCAGCCGCGCCGACGCGGCACTGATGAATATCTACGGACTGCAGGGAATCGCCGAAACGATAAACGCGTTCGCCTCGGAAGAAATAAAGCAGCAGTACCTCCACGGAATGTCGAGCGGGTGGACCGGAGCGATGGTGCTCACAGAGCCCGACGCCGGCAGCGATTTGCAGGCGGTAAAAACCCGCGCCTACCAGGACGAGGGCAACTGGTTCGTCCACGGAGTCAAGCGGTTCATCACCAACGGCTGCGGGGAAGTGCTCCTCGTTCTGGCGCGAACCGAACCGGATATCTCCGACGGGCGGGGGTTGAGCCTGCTGGTCGTCGACCGCGGAGAGACCGTCAAGATCCGCCGGCTCGAACACAAGCTGGGCATAAACGGAAGCCCGACCTGCGAGATATTCTTCGACAATTCACCGGCACAGCTTATCGGCGACCGCCAGAGAGGGCTGATCACCTACGTCATGAGCCTGATGAACGGCGCAAGGGTCGGTATCGCCGCCCAATCTCTGGGTATCGGAGAAGCCGCCTACCGCGCCGCGCGAGAATACGGACACTCCCGCAAGCAGTTCGGTGTGACCATCGACACCTTCCCGGCCGTCAGGGAACTGCTGGTGAACATGCAACTGGACATACAGGCCGCCCGGGCACTGACCTACCACGCCAGCTTCTGCGTGGATATCGAGAACGGCGCCTTGAGGGGCCTGGAATCCCCCGCCGCCCAGGACGACAAAGACCTGAGAAAGTCCTTCAAACAGGAGGCGCGAAAGACAGGGCGCTTCAACAAGGTCCTGACTCCCATGAGCAAGTACTACGCTTCGGAGATGTCGATGCGCGTCTCGAATGACGCCATCGCCGTGCTCGGCGGAAGCGGGTACATGAAGGACTACGCCTGCGAGCGCCACCTTCGCGACAGCCGCATCACCACGATCTACGAGGGCACGAGCCAGTTGCAGATACTCGCCGCGGTCGCCGGGGTGACCAGCGGTACGGTGAAGGCGATAATCGAGAACCTTATCGATCGCACCTGGCCCGTGGAGATCCAACCGCTGGTCGACCAGATCAACCAGGGCGCCGAACTGCTTGACGAGTGCGTTACGTTCATCAAGGACCAGAGCGGCGCGACGCATCGCGACCTGTACGCTCGCAAACTGGTGGATATGGCTTTGTACCTGATCGTCGCGGCGCTGTTCTGCGACCAGGCTCTTGCCAGCGAAATCAAGCATTCGGTCGCCAGGCGGTGGCTTGCCTGGCGCATGCCTGAAATTCGGATGAATGCCGAGATGATCCGTTCCGGCGACACGCAAATCGTCGAGGAATTTGAAATCCTCGCCGGCGGCGTACCGGTTGTCGAGTGACGCCCGGGGCTCAGGGCGACCGCATCTGAACCGCATTTCTCACCAGGTTCTCGGCGAAGCGGCTTCGCCGCGTAGTATGAGTTGGCAACCGGTCGAGAGAAGAAAGATGACGGGCCCTTCTGATAACGAAAAGCATCACGGGCGGCGGTACGCCGCGGCGTGAATGCTTTGGCTCGATATTCTATTTCTGTTTATCTTCCCGGACGATCGAGTACTCTTGGGCTTCTTTTACGGGGAATGTAATGAAGCCATCTTCGATCTTATCCGTCTTAATCTTCTTACCGCGGTTCTCGATCGTGACGGGAACACTTGTGCGAAGCCGGCAGATATTATCTTTCTTCGATCGAATTGCAGCTTTAGTCAACTCTCCGGTCTTCCACTGAATATCAACTTCAAATCCGCCGCGTGCGCGCAGGCCTTTGACCGACCCCGTCGCCCAGGCTTTCGGCAAGGCCGGCAGCAAATGTATCTCGCCGGCATGGGATTGGAGCAGCATTTCAATCGCTCCGGCGGTTATGCCGAAGTTCCCGTCAATCTGGAAGACGCGCCCCGGCCAGCAACCATTCCAGAGGTTGGGTTATGGGATGTTCGTATGGTAAACCCCCGAATCTTCTCGCCATAGGCCAACTTCGTTGCTTTGCGAAACGGCGCCAGCGACGCCGTCAGCAGATCGAAAAGAGGCCTGTGACACTCGGCCAGGTTGGCCGACTCCGCAAGCCAGTAGTTCATCTGAAGGTTGATGTTGCTGTGGTAATCCGCATGCCAGGGCGGGTTGTTCCTGTCATTCCACAGACCCTGCAGATTGGCCGGCAGCGATCCGGGCCGTGAACAGGCGATCAACAAATAGCGACCATACTGAAACAGAAGCTCGTCCAGATCCGGGTCCGCCTTTCCCTTTCAGATTGCTTGAAGCCGCTGGTCTATCGGCAAAGCAAGCCGAGCATTTTCAGTTTCGCCAAGGTCGATCGCAAGACGGTTATAAAGCGACTGGTGGTCTTGAACATGCGCCTCGAGCAGCTTTGGACAGGACTGCTTCGCGGCCCGGTCCACCTGCCTGGTCACAAGCACATGCGGGTGCTCGCCCTTCCATTTCCTGGCATAGTTCATGACATAGTTCGTGCCTGCCGCAAGGATCACGGTCAGGCCGTCGCACCCGCTGAAAACCATACAGCCCAAACGGCCGTTCCCCAACGGCAGCGCTTCCTTCTCCCAGTTCGCCGCGGGCTTGTCATGAAAAAGGATGCCGTCGGTATGTTTGTCATCGGCCTTCGCCATGGTCGGGCAAAAGAGGGGCAACATGACTGCAAACGTGAAAAGTATTATAAAGATATAATGATGTAACGCCTTCAGAATCATACGTGTACTCCGTTATCGTTTCTTATGCCGAACTGAAGAACGCCCACGGTCGCTGGTGCAGGGTTTCATTATCATTTGGGGATTATTTCCCAGGCAAAACCTGGCGGGGGCGCAATTCTCCACGAGTCCATCCAATTCTTTATAAAGACTCGTTTCCACCATAACAAGCAGTAAAGCGAAGGCGCGTGGCCAAAGGGTGTCAAAACGCGATTGCCCCGGAATGGGGCCGGCAGCGGCTTTCATTTTGTCCGGGATTGTCTTAGACTCACCGCACGAGACTGCGAAATTACGAGATGATATTTCTGGAAGACAAACTCCGCCCCCACAAAGATACACCCTCGACGCATTTGCGGGAGTGGCTTGTATGGATGCTGCTGTTGGCGTTGTTTCTTGCGTTGCTTCCGGTATGGTGGGTCGACGCGTCTCTCGTATCCAATCTTGGCAACGGAGACTTCTCGGATTTCGGTGACGTGATCGAGCATTTCTCACGGCGGTTGTTGTCGTTCTGGCTGCTTCCGGCGATGGGGTTCATGTTGGCGCTGCGGTGCGGTGCGATTGATCTGAGCGTCTGGGCGACCGCGGGCCTGGGAGGCGTGGTCAGTGCGGTGGCGATCGGTGCGGGGCTGAATCCGGTGGTGGCGATATTTGCGGGCATATCGGCCGGAGCGGTCTGCGGGCTGATCAACGGGACGCTTGTAGCCTCACTGCGCTTGCCCTGTCCGATAATCTCCGCCCTGACGGCATTTGGATTGATCCTCTGGCTGAGAGGAAGATACCCCTCCGGCGAGGTCGTACCGGACGAAGGGTCACTGTCCGGGCTGCTTGGAGGCTTTCAATCGGCCGCCGACTGGACGGGCCTTCCGGATGTTACGCTGCAGGGGGTCGCTCAAACGATCGTGTTCATCGTCTACGCGTTGACAATGCTGGTGATTCTCAACGGTGAGATGATCGAACGTAACCGCGGGCGGGGGTTCTCCGAGCGATGGCGCCTTTTTGCCGCGCTGACGGCCTCGGGCGCGTTGTCGGCGGCTGGGGGGGTATCGTGGTTAATAGAACACGGCAGGGCGCCCGTTCCGGGGAGGCATCTGGACGACCTTGTGATTCCCGCCGCGGCGCTGCTGGCCGGCGGGTTGTACCTTGCCGGTCGGGGGCGGACGCTGCTGGCGGCGGTACTCCTGCCAATGTCCGTGGCGGCGGTGGTCGCCTGGAGGCAGGAAGTGATGAATCTGAGGTGCGATTTCCTGGCGGGTTATCCCCTGCAGGTAGCGGTCCTGATGGTGATGGTTGCAATCGCCAGATACGCCATGACCTGTGCGGCGGTCATTGGGAGGTGGCACTCCGGGGCACTGGCGCTGGCGTTGAGTTCGTCTGCCGGTATAGTCGTCCTAGCCGCGAGCGTGTGGACCGAAACGCCGGAGATCAGGGGCATCCTGCACGCTGTCGGAGGGGGAGTGTGGCTGACCGGTGCGACAGGTGCGATAGTATTGAAGCTGGTCTCACCTCGCTGCGAGGGGAATGAGTTTTTCGAGGGGACATGACGGAACACCGGGAACGGCGACGGATCAACAGCTTCTCGTTTTGCAAAAATGATTTAGCTGCGATTGCCCCGCTCGACACCCTCAACGGGCTTTCGAGCCTTCCGTCGCGCGCGATACTCCAGCACCAGCGCCGCGGCCACTGTCAGCCCCATAATTGCGTCCCCGGCGGCAGATTCCAGAATCAGTCCCTGCTCTTCGTTGGTGAAATACTGTGTGACCAGGAATGCCACCGCGCAGGCCTTTGAGACGATCAGGAATACGGCAAAGGGAAGATGATATATTCCGCCCACGTACGACACGCCGAGCAGCAGGAGCAATATTCCCGACTGCGCGGGAAAGAAAGTCGGCCCGTCGTATGGCCAACCGAACGTCCTGAGCGTCCAGGTCGGGGCAAACAGCATCGCCGCCCCCAGGGCAACGCTGTGGAGCGCAACTATCGCGACGATAATCCTCCTGAACGTTTGAGCCGTCATGTATGCGAATCTCCCACGAACAATAGCGCCAGTACACCCACAAGATACACTGCAGCCACCGCGTCCACAAGGCGCCATCCCCACGTCGCCGCGCCACGATCGACAATGCGGATGCGTATGCGCCACATCGCGACCGCCGCAAACGCCGCCGATATCAGGATTGCCAGAAACTGAAGCACCTCGAGCAGACCTATCTGCACCGCCCCGGCTTCCGCGGCGAACACTTCGGCGGGCATGCTGATACGGACCGTATCCAGGAACGGGATATTCTGAAGGTGAAACGCCATAAGCGGTCCGGCGCCAAGCACGAACAACGCGAAGGCAATTGACGTCACGACGCCGCTCTCGTCGCCGAACAATCGTCGCAGCAGGCGATGAAGTCCAAGGCCCGCACACACCGCCGCGAGAAGCACGCCGGTGTACCATACCGGTTCGGCAACCCAGGCGGACCTGTGAGATGCAAGCATCACGACAAACGCGAAGAACATGACCGATGCAAATGGAGCGAGCGCCTCGCTGAGGCCTCCAACTCGCCAGATGCCCTGCAGCGGCGGGCGGAGGTAAAGCCTCGCCGACCCGTGAGGGCAGACATTGAGGCACTCCATGCACATCTTGCAGTACTGTCCGTCACTCGCGTACATCGGATGGTGGAATACCGGGCAACCGGGCGAATCGCCGACGCCCTTGAAGCACTCGTGCGTGGTACACTGAGTGACGCAGACGTTGGGGTTGGCGCGCACGTGAATCGTTGAGCCCGCGGCGTACCCGGCGCCAAGCCCGCCCAACGGGCACATATAGCGGCACCACGATTCCCGCTGATAGATCAGGCAGGACACCGTGGCGGCCCCCATGAGAGCCAGCAGCAACCACCCCGTCGCCGCGGGGTTGTAGATCATCCGGAAACAGTGCTCGAACCAGATAATCAGGAGAAACCCCGCCAGCACCATAGGCCCGCTGTATTTCTTCATCCACTCGGGCGGTTTTCTCCCCAGGCAGCCCAGACGGCGCACGATCCGACCGATCAGGGCTATGGGACAGATCGCACACCACAGGCGTCCCATGAGCAGAAAAGCGATAATAAGAAAAGGCCACCACAACCCCCATACCAGTCCGTTGGCGACGCGCCCGACGATGGTCTCTCCGGCGGCCAGGCAGGCAATCGTAATCGCAAGAAACATCACGAGCACCCCCAGGCGCAGCATGGGCAGCCGCCGGCCTGACAAAAACCACTGAACCGAAGCCGTGGGGAACAGGTCGTACTCGATCTGACCGGCCTCGCTTCGCGGACCGGTGAAGATGTGCTCCGAACTGATTTCTTCACCGTCGGCGAACAATGAGCTGAACTCGACGGCCTCCCGCAGTTCCGCGACGTTGCGGTATTGGAATTGCGCTGAGACCAGGGCATTCTCGGCCGACGTGTTAAACCTCTGGAGACCTTCGGGATCGCGCTCAGCGAGAAACAGGCGGGCCAGCGGAAGAATGTCTCGTTTGCGTTCGACCAGGGCGGGGACCGCGAGCGTCCGCGCCAACAGCCTCCGGGCCAACTCTTCGGAAAAGGCGCCGGTCTCCGCAAGCGGCTGGAGGTTCTTTCGCGTGGTAACCAGCAGGCGAACGCGCGGTGAAATGTCCCCTCCGGAATCATCCAACGCCGCCGCATACCGCCCCAGCACCTCCTGCAACACGACAGGAAGCGCATCAACGTGCCGCAAGACCAGCGTGCCCCGATCGGCGAGATCCAGCGCACCGGCCAGTGGAAGCGACCCGGACGCGCCCGAGCGCGTGTGAAACTCCCAATCCTCCGACGGACCGAAAAGCAGCTTACCGGCGGCCGCACCGTCAACACGCGAACAATCAACCACAACCAGGGGCGAATCGTCGCCAACGGACTCGTGAATCTTCCTGGCGACAAACAGTTTGCCAACACCCGCATCGCCCGTAATCAGCACCGGCTGGGCGTGATGGCCCAGTTCGGCGATTTGTTTCTCGACGTTTCGCATCGCCCGCGACTCGACCACCACCTCACCGGTCGACTCTTCGGCGCGCATCAGCGTCTCGAGGACCTCGGACCGCTGAAAATACCGCCATGCCATGACGTTCGTCTCGCGGAGGGAGGCGCAGAAACCGGACATGATGTGATTTCGCAGTTCAACGCACCCCGCCAGGGCGGTCTGAAATAACTCGCCGGGATACACCAGCAGTTCCACATCGCCGCGAGCCACCACATCAGCGGACACCGGCTCATCGGTCAGCAGCGACATCTCCCCGAAAGTGGCTCCCTCGCCCAACCGCGTCAGGGGCAATCGCCGCCCGTCGGAGGCTTCCAGGAGCACCTCCACAACACCCGAGAGCACGACAAAGAACGCCTCGCCCGCACGCCCGCGGTGGACGATTATCTCACCGTCACCGTAGCGGACCTCCCGGCCGGCCGCGTACAGATACTCCAGAGCTGTCTGGTCCAGGGTACTCATTCAGGCGAGTGCTCTCGAATTCACATGGACTACCGCGTATTCCAGTAGTATAACGTCAACCATGAGGCGCGTCATCAGGCGCCGCCTCGACGGATCTTGTTAGCCTGTCTCGTTCTCCACCAAACCGCCTTCTACATACTGGTGAATCATGGCGGAGATGAGGGTTTGGCAGGGCATGCCTTTTTCTTCTTTGTTCAATTTCATCTTACCGCAGTAGTCTTCTTTCCAGAAGGTCCTGAAGTTCCCTGCGTCCATCCAGGACGCAATGAATGAATACTTTTTTTCCTTCAATTTCGTATATTACACGATAGGGCTTGAAATGAACTTCCAGATAAGTAGTTACATTTATTCGGGCCAGTTCGGGCGGAACGCGCCCTCTTTCAGGGAGATGATCCAGGCTGTAGCAGAGATCCTCTATTTTTCCGAACACATAATCAGCAGCTTGAGCTGAATCATGCTGCAAAATATATTCGTAGATCCCAAGTATATCTGCCTGGGCTTCGTCAATCATCGCCACGCTATAGATCACTTCAATTCCTTGATCTGAGTTCTGAGTTCTTTAAAAGCCTTTTTAGCAGGTTTGAATCCACCTTCCTTTTTGCTTTTTGAGCTTTGGGCCAGCATTTTAAGCAACGCCAGGCTTTCTTTCATGTTTTCGTAAGATTCAAGATCCTGCACTACTACTTTGGCCTCACCGCTCTGTGTGATAATCAGTGTTTTGTGTTCATCCGCAATCTCACGTACAAGTTCAGATGCGTGCGCTTTGAGGTAGCTTATTGGCTTAATGGATTCGCTCAATTTCATGATATTCTCCTTGACCTAAATATAGTCTTTTTATCGGTCAAGTCAAGATATAATATTTTTAGCGGTCTAGCGGTAACATTTCGTGTCAGCGGCGCCGAAGGCGTCCGTTGCACACGCTGGTTATGCTGTTTAATCGGACCGCACGGCCACGCCAGTATCCCACGCCCGAACCAGAGACGACCACAACACGAAGACCCTTGTCGAAGTTGTAGTGGCTGTCGGTAGTGCTCCAGTGGAGAACCGCGACTCGACAGTGCGGCGCATCGTCGGTCCACGAGCCGCCGCGGAAAATACGATATTCTGTTTCTGCCGTATTCTCGGGGTCAACGTTCTTCACTTTCCCATTGCGCCTCAGTGGGAACCACAATCTGCTTGCCAGTCTTCTTCGACAACGCCGTGCAGAACGCCGTCGCATCATCCCAATTGATGCGGGTGGCGGCGTTGCTTGCGCCAGACTTGGCGTACTCCTGACCATCCCACGGCTCGGTGCCCATCACGGTCTTCCACTGGGCTTGCGTAATCTCATAGACGCCCATGTAGAACGGTCTACTGATTGCCACCTGGCGCTTCAGGCCTCGATCAGTTGGATATCGTCCATCGTGCCCAGGGGTCCGTTGGCCAGTTGGAGGTATTCGATACGCGCAGGGTCGTGTCCGAGCAGTTCACTGCCCACCGCGTCGACGGCAACGGGATCGAAACTCGCCAGGATCAGGCCCAGTTCCTTCGGCGTCCCGGCCAGGTGCATACCGGTAAGAGCTACCGTCGCGTCGACAACCGACAGGTCCGGCGACTTGTACAGGCAAACGTCAAATACCGACTTGTGCGTCGATGGCGAATGCAGCTTCGACTTGTTCCAGCATCCCCGGTAGAACGGGGCGGGCGCCAGGCCGAACATGTTCTTCAGGGCGATCGTGGTCACCGTGAAACTGTGATCCTTGAGGACCGGAAGGGAGATTATAAAGGCGTCCTGGGCGATAACGGGCAGGTGAAACTCTTTTAATTGCAAAGCGTTGGGGTCGCTGAGCGTGACCGCGGGGGCGGTGTTGAAGTCGATCAGGCGGACTCCAAATTCGCGGGCAAGGTCACCGTAACCGGTGGACTCGAATACGTCGCCGGTGGTCCCGCTTCCGCAACCTTCGCCTATGGCGATTTCGGCGCTGGTGTGTGACCTGCAGTACTCCAGTACCCCCCGGGCGGCGCCTACGTTTGTCGTCACCGGTGGCGCATCGGCCAGCGTGAGGTTCGGCTTGATGATAATCAGCTTGTCATCGGGCAGCCTGGCGCCGGCGCCGATTGCATCCAGCGCAGTAGCGATGCTGCTGCTGTAGTCGGTACACTTTATTTTCGCGACAATACTCATGGGCTACTCGATCAGCATGGCATCTCCGTAGGAAAAAAAACGATATTTGCTTTCGACCGCGTGACGGTAGGCCGCCAGGATCATCTCCACCCCGCCGGTGGCGCCGGGGCTGCAGAAGGCGCTTACCAGCATCAGCAGCGTGCTCCTGGGCAGGTGGAAGTTCGTTATAAGGGCGTCGACGGACCGGAACTCCGCCGGCGGGTAAATGAATATGTCAGTGGTCCCGGATGCCGGGGCAAATCGATCGGACCGGGCGGAAAGCGTTTCCAGCACGCGGACAACCGTCGTGCCAACGGCCACAATTCGCCGCCCTTCATCGCGCGCGGCGTTGATGGCCCGGGCGGTTTCGGACGAAAGTTCGTATACCTCGGTATGCATCCGGTGATCGGCCAGATCGTCGGTCTTCACGGGCAGGAATGTCCCCGCCCCGACGTGGAGGGTCAGGCGGCAGGTACTTATGCCCGCGGCGGTCAGGGCGTCGAAGAGTTCGCCGGTAAAGTGCAACCCTGCCGTCGGGGCGGCAACGGCGCCGGGGCTCGATGCGTAAATGGTCTGGTAACGCTTCCGATCGTCGCTGTCGTCATCGCCGAGGTCGCGATGGATATAGGGCGGTAAGGGAGTCCTGCCGAAGTCCCGCAGGATATCAAGCGCATTTCCCCCGCCGGCGGGGGCAACCGCCCATCGCCCCCGGCCGAGATTCTCCACAAGCACAATGAATATCCGGTCGGCGGAACTGCCCGCGATCATCTCAAGCGATTCACCGATCCTGCACCTGCCGGCGTTTTTCAGCATGACTTCCCACTGCCTATCCCCACGGGTCCGCAAGAACAGACCTTCGACCCTTCCGCCTGTGGACCTGGTGCAGCAGAACCTCGCGGGGATCACCAGCGTGTCGTTCATGACCAGCAGATCACCGCGACGCAGCAGTTGAGGCAATTGGCGGAAACCGCAATCGTCCCAGATCCCCCGGGCCCTGTCCAGGTGCAGCAGAGCGGACGCATCGCGCCTGTCCGAAGGCCTCTGGGCGATCAGTTCCGCGGGAAGTTCAAAGTCAAAATCATCGGGTTTCAGAGCCATATCTACCACGTGTAAGGTAATGCCCTTACAAACATGCCCACAAATGTGGATAACTTGCCCGCCATCGTAACTTCAGTCATCCACAATTGTTACCGCCTACGATAACCACTTGTCCACAAGTTATCAACATCGAACAGAGTAACGTTATGGACAAATCTGCACAATAAGGGATCGGTGGTTCAGGAATACCAAAGTTTTCCGTCTCCACTGCCGATAACTACTGGTACACATCAGTAATACGCCAGCACCTGCGAGGTAAGTTATGCCCGTTAAAGTGGACCGAGACATCATCAGCACCATTGCATCAATGAAGCGTTCGCAGTTGATCACCCTGCTCCGAAAGATGCGATGCGGTTTTGATATTGACTTCTCAGACGACTACATCAAGTCGATGAACATCGAACGTCTCCGCCACATTGCCCTGGCGGCCAGCATGCACGACAATGCCTTCGCCATCTGACCTCATCGGGCTTATAGCGGTCGGGCAGGGTCGCTCAACCCCACTTCCGGAGCATCCGCGGCGCGCCGGCCTACTACGGCTATCTTGAGACTGTCGGCCAACTTCAGCGTTGCGGGTTTGTCGACTATCAGCGTCCGACCGGCTTCCACGACCAGGCAGATGCACTTGGCGTCTTTCAGGTTGCGAATCGTGCTTGGCCCGATGGTCGGAACGTCGAATCGCATGTCCTGCTTTGGTCTGGCGACTTTAACCATTGTCCACCCCCCGACACGACAGACTCTTCCGGCGCGTCGGACCATGGCGTCTGTTCCTTCCATGGCCTCAACGGCGATGATGTCGCGTTCCTTTACGGCGATTGACTGCCCGATATCCAGATCCGCGCTGGCGCGGGCTATCCGCCATCCGAACTCGACATCTTCCTCGGCGGCCCGGGGAACGGGCGTTTTGGTAAGCAGACCCTCGTCGGCAAGGTGCTCGGTGCAATATTTTACGCTCGACACAAGTTCAATCCCTTCAGTTCGCAATTCGTCGGCAACGGCAAGCAGGACGGCGTTGTCCCGCTTGTCCTTTCGCAGGCGGAAGTACCATATTCTCACAGCCCGCAGGTCCGGGATGTATCGTAACAGACGCAGGGGCGAATATATATCCTTCTTCTTGACGCCGCCGATCATCACCGTCTCGTGGACGTCGTGTCGGCGGAGCGAGGATATCCACTTGCCCGGGCGTGTGATTCCGGCCCATGCGAATTCGTCGGCCAGATCTTTCAGACGCGGTGAGGCGTTGCCCGCCAGGCCCACCACGATCAGCGGGCGCCCCAGTTTCTTGACGCCCTGGGCAACCAGGAACGGAAGGCGCCCCGACCCGGCGATCAGGCCTACCGGATGGCGTTTATCGTATGTTCGGGCCATCAGAGAGGCTCCATCATCAGCCCGTCAACGAGGTGCAATATCCTGTCGGCCTGGGCGGCTATGTCTGAATCGTGAGTAACCATGAGGATTGTCTGCCCATTGGCATTGCATCGTTTGAGCAGTTTCATGATCTTGGCGCCGGTTTTTGAATCGAGGTTGCCCGTGGGCTCGTCGGCAAGCAGAATGCTCGGATCGTTCATCAGCGCCCGGGCAATCGCCACGCGCTGCCTCTCGCCACCGGACAATTCGCGCGGGCGGTGTTTCAGGCGATCGCCCAAACCAACGTCATCGAGGATGCCGGCCGCCTTGGCGCGAAGCTTTTTGCGCCTCGAGAACCAGTTCAGCAGCGGTGTATCGACCATCGCCGGAAGCATCGCGTTATCGAGAACGTTCAGTTCGGAGAAAAGGTGGTAGAACTGGAAGACAAAGCCGATTTCGTGGCGGCGCATCCGGTTGCAGGCGCCCGCTGAAAGCCCCATAACGTTCCTGTCGTCCAGGGTAATTCCTCCCTCGTCGGCGCGATCCAGAAGCCCTATCAGGTGCAGCAGCGTGCTTTTCCCGCTGCCCGAAGCGCCAACGATAGCCACAAATTCTCCATCGCCGATAGTGCAGTCCACACCGCGCAACACATGCAGGTCCTGGCGACCGAGCCGATAGGTCTTGTGAACGCCCTCGACGAGAATGGCGGGGGGCTTACTCATATCGCAGCGCCTCCACCGGTTGCATACGGGCGGCCTTGATCGCCGGTCGTAATGCCCCAATAATCCCGGCCAGTATCGCCGCGAAAACTACCCATACTACGGTATGAAGTTGAATTTCATCGGGGAATCGGTCGAACAGGAAACCGTATCTGAATGGCGTAAAACCAAACTCGGTGGCCAACCAGTCAGCAATCTGGTTGATGTTGCGGACAAAACGGTATCCGAGTATCACCCCTATTGCCGCACCCACAGCCGCCAATGCCGCCCCGTACAGGAGGAACACACCCGCCACACCCGTACTGGAAGCGCCAATCGCCTTGAGAATACCAACGTCCGCGGTCTTCTGCATGACCAGCACGTAGAGAATTACGAAGATCAGGATAACGGCCACCATCGAAACAATACTCAGGATCACTATCATCATGATTCTCTGGCCCTCGACGGTGCTGAGCAACTCATGCTGGCGCTGGCGCCATGTTTCGACGCTGACGGACGTCATCGCCGCGCCTGGAAACCGCCCGCGGAAACCAAGCCAGGCGCGCTCGATCCTTCTGGAAATGCCCCGCAATTCCTCTTCGGTGGGCTGATCGGCCTTGACCTTGAAGATGATCTGGCTGCACCTGGCGGGAGCGACAACCAGTTTCGGATCTTCCTGGGAGTACTCGGCCTCCATATGGTTGAGCTTCTGCAGCGTTTCAAACGGTACATACACAAACGCCGAATCGATCGGAGGAACACCGCTGCGGTTGTCGTCGATAACCGAGAAGTTTCCGATTTCCGGCGACAAAGCGCTCATATCCATACTGCGCCTTCCCAGGGGAAAAACGTAGAGGATCACCTTCTGTCCGGGAGTCCAGAGGCGCACGACGTCACCGGTATCGGTGCGAAAACTCAGGGCTTCTATCCCCAGGCCCAAAACAACTCTTCTGTCCGGATTCTCGTATGCTATGCGCTCGTAGTAGGAAGTTTGCCGCTGGATCGTCTCCAGCCTGACCACCGCCTTCTCAAGGGCCTCAAGCTCGGATTCCATGGCCTCGATCTTGTCGGGCGCGACGTTGTCGGCCCGAGCCTGTGCCAATGCCTTTCGCCCCTGATCGACATCTTCGCGACCGACGCCCCGGGCCAGCGCTTCTTCGAGTTGGGCCTGCAGGCTGGTCAACTCGGCGCGATTCCGATCGATATTTCGCAGGTTCGCGACAGCCTCTTCCTGAAGCCTCAAAGCGTTTCCGATCCTTTCGATCTCGTTGGCCTGTTCGAGGGGTCTGTGGGGACCATCGAATTTTCTGGCTTCCCGTTTGCTCTTCAGTTCGCCTGTCCGTTTGCTTTCCTGTTCTATTCGAGCGATCAAATCCTTAACGGGCGGATCCCAGGAGAGTTTTCCGGATTTCTGGACAAACAGTCCCTTCCCGAATGCCGATACTTCGGCGTGTTCGGGGAGTCGGATTCCGGCTATCTGGACCGGGTTGCGATAATGCTCCTGCCCGGAGATACGCAGCATACCGTAGCTTAGGATGTATGGAGACGCTTCCCGGACCTCGGGCACTTTCTTCCGCACTTCGGCGATGAATTCATCGTAATACGCCAGACCGTGCTGGCCTTCGGCGCTCATGACGACATCACCGAACAGCCCCTTGGCGGCTTTTTCTATGTTATTGATAAAACCGGTAAACAGGCTTATAACCACCACCATCATGAACACGCATAAAACCACGCCGAGCACCGCAAGGTAAGCAATCCCGCGACTCTTGAGATATCGAAAGCAAAGAAAAAACTTATACATAGCGTACCGTCGCGGTCGTGGTCGTGGTCGTTACCGTGGTCGTAGCCGTAGTCGTTGAGCCAGTTGCCAGTTGCCTGTTGCCTGTTGCCACGCCGTTACCCCCTGTCCGTTCGCAGCAGGGGGAAGAGGATCACGTCGCGGATGCTGTGGGAATCGGTAAGCAGCATCGCCACGCGGTCTATTCCGATACCCAATCCGCCGGCAGGAGGCATCCCGTGGCGCAGGGCGTTGACGAAGTCTTCATCCATCACGCGCATGGTCTCGTCATCCTCGCCCCGGATCTGCTCGCGGAAGTTGGCGTCCTGGATTTCAGGATCGTTCAGTTCCGTGTATGCGTTGGCGATTTCCATGCGGGATATATACAGTTCGAATCGCAGTGCGATCGTCGGGTCGTCGGATTTGCGGCGCGTAAGCGGGCAGAGGTCGGCGGGGTAGTCTATCACGAACGTCGGCTGGACCAGGTGCGATTCGACGGTCTCTTCGAACAGTTCGTTTATCGCCACCGCGTCGGCGAGTTTGGCCTCTTCGATACCGCGCTGGCGGGCCATCTCGCGCACCGCGTCGATATCGGTAATATCGACGCCGGCATGCTCGTTGACAAGCTCGGCATAGGTAGCCCTTCTCCACGGGCGCCCGTAGTTTATCAACTGGTGACCAAACGGCAGGACAAGGGCGCCGGCTTCGCATTGTGCGGCGGCCTGGAACAGTGGCGTATCGGGCGCTTCGGCCGATCGCTTCTCGCAGTCAGCCATCGCCTCGTCATAGGCGGCCTGCTTCTCTTCGTCGCTCCTTGGATCACGCTGGTTGTCCAGCGCCCGCCGGGCGTCAGCCTTGCTCTGTTCGATCGCTTCGAGGACCTTGTCGCGTGCGGACAGGACAGCGGGGACCATTTTCGCGGCCGCACCGGATATCAACTCTTCGGTGATCTCCATCATCACTTCGTAGTCGCCATAGGCCTGGTAGAGTTCCATCATCGTGAACTCTGGATTGTGGCTGGTATCGATGCCCTCGTTGCGGAAATTGCGGTTGATCTCGAAGACCTTCTCCATACCGCCGACCAGCAGGCGTTTGAGGTACAGTTCGGGGCTGACGCGCATGAACAGGTCCTGATCGAGCGTGTTATGGTGCGTGATGAACGGTCTGGCGGCCGCCCCGCCGCAGATCGACTGCATCATCGGCGTCTCGACTTCCAGGAAACCCTTATCCTTCAGCGTGGCGCGGAAGTGGTCGATGATCTCGATTCGCCGGGCGGCGACCGCCATCGACTCGGGATTGGCCATCAGGTCGAGGTATCGCTGGCGGTAGCGGGCCTCGGTATCCGTCAGCCCGTGGAACTTCTCTGGCATGGGGTTGAGACTCTTGCACAGCAGCGTGAGCGTTTCGGCCCAGATCGTTATCTCACCGGTCCTGGTGCGCTTCAGCGGTCCGGCGACCGCGATAATGTCGCCCAGATCCAGCAGTTTCGCCAGCGCCCAGGTATCTTCGTCGAGGGCCTTTTTGCTCAGGGCGATCTGCATCTGCCCGCTCTGGTCGCGGATATGTGCGAAGATCAGCTTGCCCATGTCGCGGAAGAGGATAATCCTGCCGGCGATGTCGGCGGTCTGGTCTTCGGTATCGTCGACGAAACGGGCCAAGACGGAATCGGCGGCCTCGGCGGTGTCGTAGCGACCACCGTAAGGGTCGATACCAAGAGCCCTGATCTTCTCCAGTTTCGCCTGTCTGTCCGCCTGTACTTTTTCGAGCATCGTTTTTTGATTCGTTATCAGTTAGCGTTTATAAACGCCCCGCGGGGCTGAATCGGGAAGAATTCGGGTCTCGCATTTTCGTCGCAACCGCCACTCAAGTCAAGCGCTGCGCGGGACGAACGGCAGATCGGTTACTGTCGCCGAGACCTTCGCGCCGGTCGATGCGACTTCGACTTCCAGCACCGCCCCGCCATCGGACGCCGGCGGCGAGACGTATGCCATCGCTATCGGGCAGTCCAGCGCCGCCGAAAACGTTCCGCTGGTTATCGCGCCAACTTCAAACCCATCGCTATTGAACACCGTGTCGCCACGGCGCGCGACCTCGGGACAGTCGAAACGCAATCCAACACGCCTGCGCGAGATGCCTCTGCTTCGAATCTCGGTGAGAGCCTGTCGCCCGATAAATTCGTGCTCGAAGTCCACCAGCGATTCCAGTCCGGCGGTGAATGGGTCGATTGTTTCGTTGAGTTCGTGCCCGTAGCGGCAGATCCCGGCCTCGATGCGGAGTATATCGCGTGCGGCCATGCCCGCGGGCTTGAGGCACTTTTCGTCCGCCTTTTCGGTGATGAACCGCCACGCCTTGGCGATAAACATCTTCGGAAGGATGACCTCAAGCCCCCACATACCGGTAAAGCCCGTTCGCATGACGATATAGCGGGCGATCATCATCGAGCCGATTTTCGCGGCGCCGGGCGGTAGATCGCCGGGGCTCTCGGGCAGGACCGAGTCGAGGACCTCGCGCGCCGCCGAGCCGGAAACCGCCAGCATGGCGCCCTTTTCTGTCTGGTCGTCGACCTTCGCCGACATCCCCTCGCAAACGCTCGTCGCATGAGCCAGGACCTTCCGCCGATTGCACGGATCGGTCGTGATCAGCCAGAACCCCTCGAGCCTCGCGACGATCGCGTCGGCCAGTATCCCGCCCGATCCGTTCAGCAGCAGCGTGCAGGCGGCTGTGTCGTCTTCCTGGTGTACGGCATCGGTAGTGCATAGCTTCTCGACAAGCTCGAGGGCTCCGCTACCGCGAATACGAATCCGCCCGACGTGCGAAATATCGAACACGCAGGCCATCCGTCTGACCTCGGATGCTTCGGCCAGCGGACCGGTATAGCTCAGGGGCACTTCCCATCCGCCCTCGACGCCCATAGCGGCGCCAAGCGCGCGGTGCGCGGCATCAAGGGGCAGTTTCAGCGGTTCGAGGGTTTGGGGCATTACGGTGTCCTCTACCGCCGCTTTCCGCCGCGGGATTTCTTCTTGGATTTGGGCTTGTTCCCGGGCTTGTGCTTGGGCTTGTTCCTGGATTGACCCTTTTTCTTTCGGGGCGCATCGGTTTTTTCGGGCACGAGGTTCAATTGTCTGGCCGCCACGTCAACGGCTACGATCTTCACCTTGAGCGAGTCGCCGATGCGGAACACTCGCCCGCTTCGCTCACCGCGAACCTTGCCCGTGCGGGCGGAAACCTCCCACCAGTCGTCGCCAAGGTCTTCCAGGCGGATCAGGCCCTCGATCCCGTACTTGGGCAGTTCGACGAATATTCCGAAATTCGTAATACCATCGACCACGCCGTCAAACACTTCGCCCAAATGCTTCGACAGCAGTTGCAGGACAAGCAGTTGCGTTAGTTCCTTCTCGGCCGCTTCGGCCCGTTCGGATGCCGACGTGCATTCTTCCGCCAGCGTAACCAGTGCGCTGACATCTTCGGGCGGGCGATTCTTGAGATTACCGCGACAATGCTCAGCCACCATGCGATGAACCGTAAGGTCGGGGTATCGGCGGATCGGGCTGGTGAAGTGGCAGTATGCATCCGACGCCAGGGCGAAATGCCCGATCTGCATCGGCGAGTATTCCGCCCGCTGCATGGTCTTGAGCAGCGCCAGGTTCACCGCCTTGCTTTCGGGCTTGCCGCGCACCGACGCCAGTAGATCCTGCATGTCCTTGACGGTAAGATTACCTGGCACCTTGTGCCCGGCCGCACGGACAAACGTCTTGAACTTCTTTTCGCCCTGCTGATCCGGCGCCGGATGGACCCTGCGAATGACCGGTCGATTGAGAGAGTCGAACAGTCGGGCGACGGCCTCGTTGGCCTCGACCATGAACATCTCGATTATCGTGTGCGTATAGGCGTCGTCCTCCGGCTGGACGTCAATCACACGGTCCTGATCGTCAAGGATGAGTTCCACGTCGTGCAGGTCAAGCCTCAGCATACCGTCGGCCTCTCGACGGGCCTGTATCTTGCGCGCCAGCGTCTCCATGTTCCGGACCAACTCAACAACACTCGAGTCGTAACCATCGCTCTTACCGTCACATATGTCCTGGGCCTGGGCGTACGTCAGGCGTTTTGTAGAGCGGATCACGGTCTCAGCCACTCGCGTCGAGGTCACCTTTGCATCCCGATCGTAGGTAATGAACGCCGACTTGCAGAAGCGTTTTTGGCCTTCCTGGAGACTGCAGACGCCGTTGGACAGCACCTCGGGCAGCATGGGCAGGACCTTTCGGGGGAAGTAGACGCTTGTTGCGCGGGATCTGGCCGAAGCGTCCAGCTCGCCGCCTTCGGGCACGAAGTGCGATACGTCGGCGATATGCACGCCCGCGGTCCACGTACCGTCCGAATTAATCTGGATCGAAACCGCATCGTCATAGTCGCGCGCGGTGTCGGGATCAATCGTTATTATGGTCAGCGAGGTCAGGTCCTCGCGCGTGGCGTCGTCTTCGGGATCGAAAGACGCCACAGCCGCCCTGGCTTCGGCGACCGCCTCATCGGGGAATTCCTCCTGCAGACCGTGCGCCAGTATTATCGCCCGTGTCTCGGTCGCCAGCGGTCCTGCCGGTCCGATCGCCTCGACGATCACGCCGACCGGCAGTTTGCCCGGTTCGGGGTATCTGGTGATTTCGACAACAACTTTGGTGTCGGGTTTTGCCCCCGCGGCGCCGACATCGTGAATGATAATCGGGCGGGTCAACTGCTTACCGTCGGGAAGGACGAACCACTTGCCGTCGGATGTTTTCAGTTCGCCGACGACACGGTTCTCGGAGCGTTTGACTATCTTGATGATTCTACCGCGGTACAGTTCCTGACCGTCGCGCCGGCCCTGCTTGCGTGCCTCTGCGATCACCAGGTCGCCGTCCATTGCCCCTTCGACCGCATCGGGCGGGATGAACAGGTCGCCGTTTGAATTTGGCGACTCCGGCGTGACGAAGCCGAACCCCTTGGGGTTCTGTCGGAAGAAACCGGTGACTCTTCCCGGCATCTCGGGCAGCATGAGTGCGTTTCCGGCGCCCATGACAACCTGCCCCGCGTCGCGAAGACGCTTGACCGAGGCGCGGAACGTACCGTAGGCCTCCTCGTCAACACCCATCCAGCGCGCGAGCTGTTTGGGCTTGAGGGGCTGATAGTCCTGCTCGGACATATACTTCAATATCGCCGCTACGTATCGTTCCGGCATGCGCATGCTCCCGCAATCGGTAAACTGACAAATTAACGAAATTCTTCAAACTGCCTGAGCATACCAATACGCCCGAATAAGTCACGCCATTTCTCGCGACTTTGCGCAGTTGCAGCCGCCGGAGGCTTGTGATAGCCTCCATGGTTGGCACTCTGAGCGGTCCAGGAGAATCGAATGAGACACGCGCGACATCTCGCCGGCATCGTGTTGATGTTGTTGGCTTCGGGCGTGATTTTCGGTAAGGCGCCTCGCAAGCGGCCGTACCGGCTGCCGGACGTTGACATCAAATCACAGGTAATATGGGGCTCGACGTGCCACGGTCCGGAAGGCTCCAGCCTGGCGTTCGGGGGGCAGGACCAGAAATCCGACGACGGCCGACCGCACACGCGAATCAAGTCCAACGGCCAGTGGCGAGACATACACAAAGAACTCCGAGCGGATAACGCATTTCAGAAGCTCCATGACCTTGTCGCCGTCGCAGGCGGTCTTCAGAAGAGAGTGACCGCTTCTGCACGGTCGATCTACTTCAAGGACCTGCGAGCGGGAAGCTCACTTCCGGCGGAGCAGAAAAAAGTTATCGAGAAAATCGCCTCGGCAATCGCAACGCTGAAGGCCAAACGGGACCTCGGAACATACGAAGTCCGACAAGGCGCCCGGGCGCTTCGCCGATTGATCTCGGCGCGGGAAGAGGCGACGGCGATTGCGAAGAACCTGACCGCGGCCACGCCGGCGGTGATCCGATCAATGGGGCGGATAGCGATGGATCTGGAGCAGGCGGCTGAACACCTCGACGCCGAACCGCCGGCGCGAGCGCTGAGCCCGCTGGTATACGACACCTGCTCGAAACTCTTCGTCCTGTTCGGCGGCGATCACCTGGACTACCTGACCAACGACACGTGGGTCTTCGATCCGGCCAGGAACATGTGGCGCCAGCGTCATCCGCCGACCGCCCCGCCGCCGCGGGCGAACCACAAACTGTCCGCCGCAAACGGCAAAGTTACGCTCACGGGCGGTTATACCTACTCGTCAAACACCGATTACTGCGGCGGCCAGTATGTGGACCACGACGACGGCAAGTGGACGTACGACATCGCCGCAAACAAATGGACCGGCGGCAAAATCGCCTGCCCCGGCGACAGACGCGTCTATCGCACCGGACCGTTCCATCCGGATTTCTATCTCACCGGCCCGAAGCCCGACGCCAAGGCGACAGCCAAGCGGCTGGCTGGACTGAAGAGCAACACGTGGACGGAAATGAACCCGCCTCGACTCCCGCGCCTGAATCGCGACTGGGGCACGGGCGTCATCGACCCCGACCACGACCTGATGCTCCGTTTCAGCGGAGGGCATTCGGCCCACGGGGGCAGCGACGTGCTGCACTATCACTTCTCGACGAACCGCTGGGAACTGCCCTTCCCCGTGGAGTTCCCCCTGGGGCAGCTCTACGCCAACACGAGGTATCCCAACGGGTATAATTTCAACCGCCGCCCGTGGGTCACGGGGCACACTTACCAGAACTACGGTTACGATCCTATCGCAAAGAAGATGCTCTTCGCCGGGCGTCCGAACCACTGCTACATTTACGATCCCCAGATCGGCGACTGGACCGGACGCCGCGCCAAGCCCAGCGCAATGGTCTACAACAGTTGCTTTTACACCATCACAGTCTGTACGACGCCCGACGGCGCCGCAGCGTGGACAAGATCGGGCGCCGTGCTGCGTTACGTTCCGCAGACCGGGCGATGGGTTGAGCTGAAACCCCGCGGAGACAAGCTGCCCGGGGCGGTCGTGGATAACTCGACGATGGTATACGACTCGAAGCGTAATCGGCTGCTCTTCGCGGTAAAAGGCTACGGGCGCAAGAACGCGTACGACGGGCAGTTGCACTTCCTTGACCTGAAAACGCAAACGGCGGGCAAACTGTCTCCCGGCGGAATGGACGCGGGGGCGGCGATACCGTACCTTTGCCAGACCCGCTACGACGCGGGCAACGATCTTTTTCTTGTGGGAGGGACCCTGCCGGCCGGGCCAGACGGTTTGCGGCGCACGCCGGCGTACGATCCGGCCGCCAACAGGTGGATTTCTCTGGCCATCGGCGGAAAGGATCCCAGCGGTCCGAAGGGTCGCAACGTCTCCCTGGGCCTGATGTACGATAAGGTGCGAAAACTCTTCTGGGCGGTCGATACCAACAGCAGAGTCTACGCTGTACGCCTGGCGCCCAAGACCGCCGATCCCAAACCGCTCGGGAACGGGAACAGATGGGGTCAGAGCGCATTTAGACGTTAAGGGGATTCTTTCGTGAGTTCTTCGAGCGGTAATGGTACTCTACCGCGTGGTGCGAGAGAGAAACAACTGCGGCGTTTCAGAAGACTCCCGCTGGTTTCAGGATAAATCGGATCAAGGTGATTGATCCGTTCGTGCCGGAGGCGGCGGGGGAATAACGGCAGGACGGTGGAACGGTAACGGCAACGATAACGGCGTCGCTCCGCGACAAGCCAAAACGGCGCCGAGCCGCCGTACTCCCTATTACTTCTCGGTCACTGTCAGCAATTGGTCGGCCTTGGCGCCGCTTTTGCGGATTACGCCTTTGTTGTGCGGTAGGGTTACTTCCACGTCGCACGTCGCGGCGTCTCCCAGGCCGAAGTGGGCGACTGCTTCCTGACCGGTGCAGAAACCGTTGCTGATGTGGATTTCCTGGTAGCCTAGCAATGAGGCGGGGCGGCCGAGTTTGCCGGCCTGGTAGATTTTTATTTTGGCTCCGATTCCCATGCGGTTGATCGTCTTGCCGATAACTCGCACGCGCAGCCAGCGCCCGGTCTTGCCGCGGTTGAGCAGGAGTCGCGAGGGGATCTCGGGGAACCAACTGGCCAGCATGATGTCCGGGCGTCCGTCGCGATCGAAGTCGGCGACCGGACCGGCGGGGAAGTAGGCGGTGGCCTTTTCGATCGGCGGGACGGCGAATCGCGGCTTGCCGCCCCGCTTGGTCAGGTTCCGGCAGATGAACGGTTTTTCCGTGTCGCCGGCGCCGCTGCGCCAGGTGACGGCCGGTGCGATATCGAGCCAGCCGTCGTTATCGAAGTCGGCGATTTCGACGTGAGCGTGCTTCAGGTGCAGTTTACCGGGCGTCCATGACGGGAAGAGATACGCCAGGCCCGCGTCTTTGGTGGCGTCGCGGAACATCACCTCCCCGCCGCGTTTGGTGCTATTGATGAAGAGGTGCTGACGGGCGGGCTGGTTGTGATCGACTATCACGATGTCGAGTCGCCCGTCGCGGTCGATATCGCCCAGCGCGGCCCCGCAAGGCGTATCTTCCCTGCCGAGCGGTTCGTACTGGAGCGATTTCGACGCCGCCTTCGACTCGGCGTACGTGCCGTCGCCCTTCGACAGGAACATGCGATTGGCCTGCGAGATGAAGATGTCCGGGAAACCGTCGCCGTTGAAATCGCCCGTCAGGACGGCGAGGGCGGGCAGGTCCTCGGGCAGGCCCGCTTTGGCGCCGGCGTCCTCGAACGCCAGCTTGCCCTTGTTGCGGAACAGGCGGGTTTGGCTTCCTGTCCAGCGGTCGCCGCCGACGAGGAGGTCGAGCAGCCCGTCACCGTCGATGTCCAGTACACCGATGCTCCTTCCGCCCATGATGACGCATGCGCCATTGTCTTCAGATACGTCGCGGAAGCGCCCTTTAACGTTTTCGAAGAGCTTGTTCGATACGCGGAGGCCCTTGCGTTTGGAGTTGTTCGAGACGTACAGGTCCAGATCGCCGTCGTTGTCGAGGTCGGCGAAAACCGCCCCGCTCGTGCGGGCCTTGAACGCCACGGGCGCCTGCCCTGAGTCGACGAACCGCCCGCCGGTGTTGATAAGCAGCACGTTGGGCACGGGTCCGGCGGTGCCCTTGTACTTCTCTGGCGAACGATCGCAGAAGGCGCCAACATACAAGTCCAGGTCGCCGTCGCCGTCAACGTCCCCGCAGGCCGCAGCGTGCGACATCATGCCCTTCAGCGGTTTGGCGAGACCCGACGCCTCGGTCGCATCCTTGAAAACCAACTCCGGCCCGTCCGCTAAGCCCACTGAAGCAAACAGGCACGCCGCAATCGCAATCCCAGTTGAGAATATCCGTGTCATGGGCTCGTCTCCCTAGTGGGCCTGAGGTTTTCTCTCCGAGGGCGGAATGTGCACTACCGTAAGTGCGCAGGCGTCCCACGACAGCTTGCGTCCTATCTCGGCGGTCAGCGAACCGTGCCAGGTGATGTAGAGTTTGTCGCCCCTGGCGGAAACGGCTGTGCTGAACGTTCCGATCGGCGTGTATCCGTATTTTTCCTTCAGGAACGGATACAGGTACGCGACGACTTTTTTCTTTCGTTTCTTGACGTCATATTGCACCACCGCCCCGCCGTCGAGATGCGTTCCGCCGTGTGCGCCGGGAACATAGTAGAGATACTGACCTGTAGGATCTGCGTCGATTGTCGTGATGTATGTCATCTTTCCGACGGCGGCTGGGTCGAGCTTGTCGACCTTTTCCGTCCGCGTGTCGAATCGATAGATCGTCGCCTCCGGCCTGGTCGAAACGGTGTAAACATACCCGTCGGGCGTTTCCTGGGTCGCCGCGCGGAGCCCGATCTCGGCGTCGATTTCAACCGGTGCGCCGCCGGCGTTGGGATCGTATCGAAGCAGCTTGCCCGCCAGCTTCGGCGTGTAATAGAGCATACCGGTCGACTTTGCGAAGATCATGTATCGGCTCGGGCCGTCGTAACCGCGATAGAGCACTTTGCGGGCCTTGGTGTCGTAGGCGAAAAACGTCTGGCGCTTGTCGGCGCGGTCGCCGGCGGACGTGCTGCCGTAGAATATCAACCGCTTGGGGTCCAGAACGCTGCATGGGATGCACTGCTTTCCGACCGGTCCGTGGGCGACGACCTCGGTTTTCCCGCTGGTCGGATTGGTCCGCATGATCCAGTCGCCCTTGTAGTGATATTTGTCTACGGTGGCCCGCGTGGAACCGCGGTGCGTCGAGTAGTAAAGCCACCCGTCAGCGCCCACGTCGATACGGCTGTGGATTTTACCGGGTGTGTAGTGCCCTTCGGGCATTTTCAGGACTTTTCGCAGATCGACCAGTTGGCGGATCTTCCTGGTGGCGGCGTCGTACTCGTAAACGAACGCGTTGCCCGCCGGGGCGAGGTGGTCGCCGATGGCTGAGTAGTACTTCTCGCCGACCGCAACACCGTCGCCCCAGTTCGACCACGGATTGCCCTTATATGTCTGGGCGGGGTAATAGAGAAAATCAACCGTCGGCGCCGCGGCGGCGACCGCGACGTCCTTCATCGATTCGGGCCCCTTGAGAAAAGCATCGGACGTGTCGGTGGCGACAGCCTTTCCGCCGGGCAGTTTCGGAGGGTAAGAGACCTCCGCGGCCACCGCGGCGACTGCGATGAGTATCCCCGCCAGCAACATCAAAGCGTATTTCATACCCGCAACTCCTTTGCGGCATCCCGAAACGGCACCGCCGCCATTGATTATGTATGCGAACGTCCACACCACTGTCAAGCCCGCGACCAAACCGTTGGTCGTCAAGCTGTCATCCGTTGGTCGTGGAGCCCGCACCGGCGGGTGACTGATCGTAGCCCCGGGCGATCCGAAGGTGAGCCCGGGGAACAGGGGGCAAGACAAAACAGAGCCCTCCGAACGGAGGGTGATTGAAACGAGCCATTCAAACGCGGCGGGGCTTTCAATCACCCTCTTCCAGAGGGCTCTGGGGACAAGGCAAACCAATTCCCGGGGCTTGCTTCGCTGCGCCCTGGGCTACTATCAGTCATCCGCCTTCGGCGGACTCGACAACTAACGGCGAACGTAAACGGCATCGCTCGGCGACAAGCCCCCTTCGACAAGCTCAGGGCAAGAAAGCGGCGGTCCGCCGCGGCGGACCGCAATCCATATTACGGTTCTGGTGTCGGGGCGTTGGTCGTCATGCCGCTGGCCAACTGCTTGTCGCGACAAAACCGCCAGGCGAAGACGGGCCAAGCCGTCTTATTTATGCCACTCCGGGGCGACGTTGCTGACTGCTTCCGCCGCGGTGGCTTTGCGGCGGAAATCTTTTTCCTTGGCGAAGCGTGCGTTTTGGCGGCCGTAATAGCTGCCGTAGAACTGGTAGTTGGCGTCGACCCAGCGCGACAGGATCATCAGCTCGCGCGGGGTGAGCATCTTGGTGTGGTCGTCCTTCTTGTTCTTGGCGTGCGCCTTGTTGATCAATATCTCCATCATGACGCTCTTGTAACACCCGAGGCTCTTGGGCGGCAGCATCGCACCGTTGTAATTGCCCCGATCGCCCTGCCTGAACGACGTGAATTCCGGGATGATCGGACCGGCGAGCTGCTTGGAGGCCAGCTCCTGGTACGACGTACTGTAAAAACCCTTCACCTCGCCGGTGAGCGTGAGCTTTCCGGCCGATTCCTTCTTGTCCTTCTGCTTCCCGTGGCAGGAGACGCACTTGGCGTCGAATATCGGCTGGATGTCGGCGGGGTAGTGGATCACCTGCATCGCCAGGCCGTCGCCACCGTTGACTTTCAGGTCGCACGGTTGGGCCTGCGGCTTGCTCGGAGCGCGTTTCATCGCCAGCGGTCTGGACGTCGAGACGGGCGCGACTCTACTTTTCGGTCCACCGTGACACCCCTCGCACGAGCGGACCTCACCGGGCTTGTAGTTCACGTACGTTCGCTCACGCTGAATTTCCCGGAAGTCCTTGTCGAGCGCCTGGAAGAATATGTTGCGGTCGGCGGGGACCTCGAAGCTGGCCGATCCGTCGGCTTCGACGGGCACCACACCCCACTGCACTCGGGGCCAGAGGGCGGCTTTCCAACCGCTGCTGCTCGCGCCGCCGCCCCACCGCCGCCCGGTGGACCAGTATCGCGAAATCGCTTCATTGATTCGCAGCCATTTGACCTCGCCGGGTTTCACGCCGGGCATGCCCTTGGTGATATCGGTGACCACGCAGAGTGCCTTTTTGCGTTTCGCCAGCGCCGGGTCGCGGATCGGGCGAATCTCCGGCGGGACCTTGCGCACGACCAGCGGCGTGGGATGCCAGCACGAGAACTTTCCAGCCGGGTCCTTGTGGATCGGGGTGTGATTGCCCTTGGTGTCGATCAGGTACAGCTCATAAGCGTTAGCGGTGTTCTTGTAGTGATCGGTGGGTCTAATCTTGTAGGAAACCATGAACTTCGTGTCGCTGACGGGCCAGGGATGGGTGTAGAGGTGCCCCGAGGTCCCGTTGCGGTCGTGCCGGTACTTGCCCTCGGTTGTGCGGAAATGCCATCCGGGCTCGGTGCGGCGTTCGACGAACGTGTGCGGGGTGAGATTCGTGACAGGGTAGCGATCGTCGAACTTCTTGAATCCCGCCTCGTCGGGATCGGGCCCGCGCGCCCGCCCCGGATGGGTCGGATCGATCAGCATTATCGCCCCTACGCATCCGCCCTGCGGGAAGTGGCAGGTTCCCACGCTGACCACGCGCTGATCCTTGCCGGGCATCGGTTGAGGATACATGTATACCGTGGTGGTGTCGTCGCCGCCGCCGTAGACTTCCTGGGGCATGCCTCCGTCGGGAAGCATGGACCAAAGCGTTTTACCCACGCGCGCGCCCTTGTCGACGTATTCCCAGCGGTGGTACAGGATACGACCGTCATCGAGGACCAAGGGGCAGAATTCGCTGACCAGGCTGGCGGTCAACTGCTCGACACCTGTCCCGTCGGCGGCCATGCTGTGCAGCGTCGGGGCCACCAAGGCCGACGATCCGCCGCACAAGACGGTGCGTTCGCTCCGCGTGGAAGAGAACATGATCTTACCGCCGGGCAGATAACACGGATGAATGTCATCGGTATGCCAACCCCGCCGCCAACGCGCGACCTTCTCGGCTTCATCCTTGGGCGCCTTGGAGACCTGGCGCAGACCCTTACCATCGATGCCGACTTCCCAGATGCGGAAGCCCGAGCCGGGCGTCTCGCGGAAATCGAACAGCACTTTCTTCGCGTCGAACGACAGGGTAATCTTGCCGATGAATCCCTTCCCGCCGGGCAGCTTAGCGGCCGTCACGACCGCCCGCTCCTTCTTCGTGCGAACGTTGTAAATGTAGATACCGTTTTCGGGCGCGAACCGGTCACCGTGCGTACCGTTGTTGATGTCGGTGTAGTAGTGATCCGAAGAGTACTGCATGCGTTTGACGAAGATGATCTCGTCAAAGCCCAGATCGTCAGCCGTCGCGGGCGGCGCGGCGACCTTGGGCGAATAGGGATTCGCTGAGGGTTTCCCGCCCCGCCTTGCCGCCGGCGCAACAGCCCAAATACCGCAAACCACCGCCAGGGCCAACACGAAAAAAGTAATTCGAGTTCTCGAAGATTGCGCCATGGGGAATTCCTTTCAACCGACGCCCGCGACCACCGCGGGGGTCTCCTATGATTCTACCGGCGCCGCGGGAAGCAATCAATGCGGTTTTCAGTTCGTCTCAGACTCGCCCCGGACCCGCGCGGTTGTTACAATACCGCCAGACAGATACTGCACAAAGAAAGGAATCCCCATGAAAACAAATTTTTTACTGCTCCTGGTCCTGGCGATGTCCGCGATTTCGTGCATGGGTCCGGGCAATCACAACGCCACCGCGATCAAAGGTGAGATCATGGCGGTGATGAATCAACAAGCCAAGGATTGGTCCGCCGGCGATTACGAAGCGTTCATGAAGGGCTATCACAACTCGAAAGATATTCGATTCGCTCATCCCAAGGGAATCACGCGCGGATGGCGGGGCGTGCTGGACGCCTACAAACGCAACCCAAAAAAATCGCGCCTGGAGTTCTCGAACATCGACATAACGCCCCTGTCGCCCAAGACGGCGCTGGTGTTCGGACGCTTCCACAACTACGTCGAAGACAACACCTACAAGACCGGCTTGTTCACCTTACTCGTAAGAAAGATTGACGGGCAATGGAAAGCGGTCCACGATCACTCCTCCGACCTCCCGGCGGACTACAAGGAGAAGTGACCCGCAATTGCTTTGTCTTCTCAATCATTTGGTCATCCGCATAACGTCCAAGCTCAGCGGCGCGGTCTTTTCGCGTCCGCTGGAGCGCCTTGTTAGGCCAATTTCTCAGGATCACCAAATATTATTAAGGGCCTAACCATTGATTGAACGGAATTCCGTTGAGCCAGGGTTCTGGACCATGCTATGCGGAATTCCGTTTATCGAGGCCATTGCCATGTTGAACGGAAAAAGCAAATTCCGTGCCAGTTCAATAGAAGCCTCCCGCAGTCCGGGTACGAATCGACTTTCGCTGTAATTATCCGCTGTAAATACCACCAAGGCAAGAACTTCTTTTGCCACGCAAAGTCGCAGGGGGCATCCCGTTTCAGTAGGCAGAGAGCAAGAATCCGGCCCCAATGGCGCGCCAAGATGAAATCGCCGTCGCCATCGCTGCGGGAATCTACCTACGCAAACAGGATGCACGCAAATCCACGTGAGTGAACTGTTGAATGTTGAAAAACTCTCCCCGAGGAGAGAGAATGTCCGGAAGATTGACTCAGACCACAGACCAGGGATCCAGGAGATAACAGAATGACAAACGAAACAGCCTTCAACATGGGCGCGTCAAACATCCGATTCGGATCGGGCGCCGCAAGCGAGATCGGTATGGATCTCGCTGACATGGGAGCAAAGCACGTGCTGGTGGTGACCGATCCGAATCTGGCGCAACTCGCGCCGGTCGCTACGGTGCTCGAGTCGCTCGATGAACAGAAGGTTCCCTACACGCTGTTCGACCGGGTGCGCGTCGAGCCGACCGACTCGTCACTGAAGGAGGCTATCGACTTCGCAAACGCCAATCCGTGCGACGCCTTCGTCGCCGTGGGGGGCGGTTCGACCATCGACACCGCCAAAGCCGCCGATCTCTACAGCACCTACCCCGCGGACTTCCTGGACTACGTCAATGCGCCTATCGGCAAGGGCAAGCCCGTACCCGGCGCCCTGAAGCCGCTCTTCGCGATTCCGACCACCGCGGGCACCGGCAGCGAGACCACCGGCGTGGTGATCTTCGACCTGGTGGAAATGCACGCCAAGACCGGTATCGGGTCCCTGCGACTCAAGCCCTCACTCGGACTGCTGGACCCCAATAACATAACGTCGCTACCGAAGCAGGTGGTGGCCTCGACGGGGCTGGACGTGCTGACACACGCGGTGGAGTCGTATACCGCCGTACCGTTCGACCAGCGCCCCAAAGCCGATCGCCCGATACTCCGCCCCGCCTACCAGGGCTCGAACCCGATCAGCGATACATGGTCCCTTCAGGCCTTGCGCATGCTGGCGAAGTTCCTGCAGCGGGCCGTTGACGACCCCACGGACATCGAAGCCCGCGGGACTATGCTGCTGGCCGCATCGTACGCCGGTATCGGATTCGGTAACGCCGGAGTACATCTGGCTCACGGGATGTCGTACCCCGTTTCGGGAATGGTGCGAGATTACAAGCCCGAAGGCTACAATGTGGACTACCCGATCATCCCGCACGGTACTGCCGTCGTGCTCAATGCCCCAGCCGTCTTCCGCTTCACCGCGTCGACGTGCCCACAGCGGCATCTGGAGGCGGCTGAAGCGTTGGGCGTTGATATCAGCGGCGCCGATCCGGACGACGCCGGAACGATCCTGTCCGATCGCATCATCGAGTTCATGCGAAACCTCGATATCCCCAACGGGCTGTCGGAAGTCGGATACACCCAGGACGACATCGGCGACCTGGTGGAAGGCACACTCCCCCAGCACCGCGTGACAAAACTCTCCCCGCGCCAAGCCGCCCGGGAAGACCTCGAAAAGCTCTTCGCCGACGCCATGAAATACTGGTAGAAATCGCGAGAGACTCCCCCGCCAAGCCAGAAAACTCAAGATCATGGTAGTCGCAGGCGGGCAGCGGGCTATAATGTAAGGCAAGTCGCCCGGCGGTGTAACCGGGCGAGGTTATCCGGGAATCCAGGCTTGAAACTGGAGAAAGCATGTCGCTGAAACGCAGGCTGGGATTCTGGAGCGTGTTCTGCATCGCCTCGGGGGCGATGATCAGTTCGGGGCTGTTCATCCTGCCCGGACAGGCGTTCAAAATCTCCGGTCCGGCGATCATCCTGGCCTATGCCCTGGCCGCCCTTATGGTGATCCCCGCCCTGCTGAGCAAGGCCGAACTCGCCACCGCGATGCCCAAGAGCGGGGGCAGCTACTTCTTCATCGAACGCAGCATGGGCGCCCTGCCCGGTACGCTTGCGGGCCTGGCGGGATGGTTCTCCCTGGCGCTGAAGAGCGCGTTCGCCATGATCGGCATCGGCGCGTTCGCCCAATTGATCTTCCCCCAGAGCGACCTTTCGCCAGGCCAGTGGGAGTGGCTGGTCAAGGGTGTCGCAATCGCCTGCTGCCTGGTATTTATGGTCCTTAATATTCTCAGCGTGAAGGTGACCGGGCGGCTGCAGATTGCGATGGTCGCGGGTCTGCTGACCGTGCTGGTGATGTTCGTCGTCACGGGGCTTGGCAACGTACGCCAGCACCCCAACTACGACAACTTCCTGTCCGCGGGGTTCGGAAACGTCTTCGCGACCGCGGCGCTGGTGTTCGTTTCGTTCGGAGGGTTAACCAAGGTCGCCGCGGTCGCCGAGGAAATCCACGATCCGGGGCGGAACATTCCCCGTGCAATGATGCTGGCCGGGGGGATCGTATCGTTATTGTACATCACGATCATCTTCGTGCTGGTGGGCACAGTTGACGGAGGGCAATTGGGAGGCGGGCTCTATGGCGACATGACGCCCCTGAGCACCGCGGCGGGCGCCTTTCTGGGTCGATTCGGCGTGATAGCCCTGTCGACCGCGGGAATTCTTGCGTTCGTGACCACGGGCAACAGCGGGATCCTCGCGGCCTCACGCAATCCAATGGCAATGAGCCGCGACAACTTCCTCCCGGATATCTTCGGGAAAGTTTCGCACCGCTTCGGAACGCCATACGTCAGCATCATCATCACCGGCACGTTCATGATATGCATGATCGCTTTTCTGTCTATCAGCAATCTGGTCAAGGTCGCCAGTACGATGATGCTGGTGCTGTTTCTGCTGGTCAACCTTGCCGTTCTGATAATGCGCGGAAGCCGGTTGCAGAATTACCGCCCGCAGTTCCGCAGCCCGCTGTTCCCGTGGGTGCAACTGGCGGGAGTGGGGTTGTATGCATCGTTGATCACCGCGCTGGCGGCAAAGCTGGGCCCCGTACCGATCCTGACGAGCAGCGGGTTCCTGCTGCTCGGAGTGTTCTGGTATTTCATCTATGTTCGCAAGCGGACCACCCGCGAAAGCGCCCTGATTCACGCCGTCCGCGGATTGGTGGCAAAAGAGATGCGCCACAACAAGCTGGAAGATGAACTGCGCGAGATCGCCCTGGAGCGAGACCAGATCGTACACGACCGCTTCGACCACCTGGTGAAGGACTGCGAAATTCTCGATTTGCCCGAGCAGACCTCGGCGGAAGACCTCTTCGCAAAGGCCGCCGACGTGCTGTCCGATCGCCTGAACATGGATCGCGATACGCTGCTGAAAAAGTTCCACGTCCGAGAGGCCCAATCCAGCACGGTGATTCAACCGGGGCTGGCGATACCGCATATCGTCATCGAGGGAAAGGGCCTCTTCGACCTGCTGGTTATCCGCTGCCGTGAGGGGACGGTCTTTGGACCGGATCTGCCGCCAATCCAGGCCGCCTTCGTCCTGGTCGGTTCGGACGACGAACGCAACTACCACCTCCGCGCCTTGATGGCGATAGCCCATATCGTCCAGGAACACGACTTCATGTCCAACTGGCTGGCCGCCCCGCAAACCGAGCACCTGCGGGATATCCTCCTGCTGTCGAACAGACAGCGTGACACCGACGAAGATGGCGACCAGTCAGATCCGTAAAACTCTGGACAGCGACACAGTCGAGATTATTGACCCGACAAAACTGCGGGGACAGACCACTAGAACTGCGTGCGTTTTCTCGCGGATGGGATATTGAGGATCCGGCGGTATTTGGCCACCGTTCTGCGGGCGATGGTGAAGCCCTGGCGACTTAATTCCGCGGCGAGTTTGTCATCGTTCAGGGGTTTGGATTTGTCTTCATTGTCGATAACTTCCTGGAGTTTGGTCCGCACGACGTCCCAGGCCACGTCTTTACCTTCCGACGTTTTCGTTCCGCCCGAAAAGAACATTCTCAACGGGTATATACCGCGAGGGGTCTGCACGTACTTACCGGACACGGCGCGGCTGACGGTGGCGACGTGGACGCCGACCTTGGCGGCGATATCGGCCATTGGCAGCGGTTTGAGTTCCTCCTTACCGTTGTCCAAAAAGCCTCTCTGGACAATGAACACCTCAGCGGCCACCCGCTGGATCGTTCGTTTGCGCTGCGCGATGGCCTCGACAAGCCACTGGGCTGAACGAATGTTCTTCTGGAGGAAGCGGCGTGTGGCGGCCTCTGTTTTGCGATCTCTGGCCAGACGGCGGTAGTCCTCGGATATGCAGAGTTGCGGTGAGCTGTCATCCGCCATCGAAACGACAAGCTGTCCCTGCCTGTCGATATCCACGAGTATTTCAGGCGTAATCACGGGCGCCGACCGCTGGGCGATCAGCAATCCGGGCCTCGGGTTGAGATGCGAAAGATTATCGATGGCCTCCTTGATCTCTTCGATGCTCTTGCCCGATCGCTGGGCGATTTTCGGAAGGCGGTTCATTTCGATATCTCGCAGGAACCTGGAGACCATGAGCATCTCCAGCGAGACGTCCATACCCGCCTGCGATTCGGCTTGGAGTTGAAGCATGAGGCACTCGGCGAGATTGCGCGCGCCGACGCCGACCGGTTCGAGCGTCTGGACCATCGCCAATGCCTCCCTCAGCAACTCTTCACCGAACCCGTGCCCCTCCCCGTCCATGGAGACCAGTCCCGCCAGTTCCGTACGCAGATATCCGTCATCGTCTATCAGGGAGATAATAAGTTCACCGGCGGCTTTGATCGGGTCGGAAGCTTCGATGAACGCCCACTGCCCCATCAGGTATTGATCCAGCGATTCGCCGGGCGCCGGCGTGTTGGCCATTGCGTCGAGTTTGCGATCCCGTTCACCGGACGGTTGGGCCGCCGAGCGGGGAGGCGCATCGATACCGTTAAACTCCACACCGTACTCCTCGGTAAATTCGGAGAGGCGTTCGAAATCGTCGCTGTTACCGCTGTCATCATTGACGACCATGTCCCGTTCGCCGCGGTCGCTGGTTTCACTTTCGTCCGGAGAGGTGTCGATGTCAGCGTCGAGAGCCTGAGTTTCCAGGACGGGGTTGGCCTCCATTTCCGCGTCGATGCGTTCCTGGAGAGCGAACAGCGGAAGCTGCAGGATCTCCATCGCCTGGATAATCCTCGGCGCCAGCTTCATCTGCTGATGGAGACCAAGATGTTGTGAAACGTTGAGTCTCATACGATTCCATTATACCGCACAACAGCGTGGCGCGAAGACACGAAATAGTCATTAGCTGATAGCTGTCAGCTATCAGCTAAAACAAACGGCAACGACTTAACGGCTTGTCCGTTTCCCACCGCCGTTGGTCGTTGGTCATTGGTCGTGCGTCGTTGTCGTTAGCTGATAGCTGACAGCTAATAGCTAATAGCCGCCTCTCACATTTCCCGCCGCTCGTTAATGGCGTCAGAAAGGATTGACCTGTTGGCGTATTCGATCTGTCCTCCGGCGGGCAGTCCGCGGGCCAGGCGGGTAATCTTCACGCCGAGGCCCTTGAGGCACTCAGCGATGTAGAGGCTGGTCGAATCACCGGCGACTGTCGGATTCGTGGCAAGGAGGACTTCTTCCACCTGCCCCGACTTCACGCGAGCTTCCAGATCGGCGATCGTCAGGTCCTCGGGCTCGATACCGTCCAGAGGGGCAATATGCCCCATCAAAACATGATAGACGCCGCGGTAGCTGCCCGTAGCCTCCAGCGACAGCAAATCCCTGGGCTGCTCGACAACGCATATCTGAGCGTGATCGCGACGGGGATCGCCACAAATCACGCACAACTCATCCTCGGACAGGTTGAAGCACCGGCTGCACGGACGGATATTCGTCTTCACGTCGCGGATCGCGTCAGCCAGCGCCAACGCCTCGGGGCCCGGGGTCTTGAGGATATGGAACGCCAACCTCTCAGCCGTGCGAGCGCCTATGCCCGGTAACTTGCCAAGCTCGCTCATAAGCCTCTCAATTGTCTCAGCATATCCTGCCATCTCAAATCCAGCCCACCGCCTCCGGGCGCCTCAGGGGGTCTATCCGAACATTCCGCTCACACCGGGAATCTCCACCCCGCCGGTCAACTCCTTCATAGCCTCCTTCGCCGCATCGGCAGCTTCTTCCTGTGCGCCAGCCACTGCGGCCTTGATCAGATCCTCGAGCACCTCGGCGCCAACGTCGGTCAGGAGGTCCTTGTCGAGCTTGATCCCGACGATTCGCATCTTGCCGGTAACCGTAGCCTCGACCACGCCGCCACCTGCCGAGGCGGTGAACCTTCCGTCATCGAGTTTCTTCTGCATTTCCGGAAGGCGGGTCTTCAACTCGCCGAACACTTTCATCATCTTACCGATATTCCCTAACATCACGTCTCCTCACTGCGGCGTCAACGGAACCAAACGCCCCGCGGCGCCAGGACCAAGGTTACACCGAATCGCCACGGAAGGCAAATGTTGCTATCATCTGTCAGCTGTCAGCTAACGGCAAACTACCAACGGCGGCGCGAAACGAACGAGCCGTTAAGTCGTTGCTGTCGTTTTAGCTGATAGCTGAGAGCTACCCCGGATCGCGCCGGACGTCTGACAGGGCGCCGTCAAACGATTCGAGCAGAACTTTGACCGCGGGGTCTCTTGATATCTCGCTGGTCTCGTCGGTGCTCAGACCGCCAAACGCCCTTCTCGCGGGCTCCTGGGTATCTACACCGTCCGCCGGTTCAAGCTTGCACGTGATCTCCGTACCCGCCAGTGCCGTCAGGGCCATGTTGATATCGTCGATGATTTTCTCGCCGCGCCTGCGGAGGCCCTCGTAGTCGGTACTGTATTCGAGGCACAGAACACCGTCGGAGAGGCTGACGACATCCGCTGGCCCGATCACTCCGACCACGGGCATTTGCCGCTCATCGGTCAGGGCGTCCATGACCACCTGCCAGTGATCCCTCAACCACAAATGATCCCACCGAATAGCAGTCTTCCGACCGTCCGGTTCGCCCGCCCCAGGCACGCCGCTCGCCACACCGCGTTCAGCAGGAGCGGCTAGAGGTGCTTTTTTTTTTGACCCGCATCCGGGCCGGTCGACGACAATTGCTCGAGGCGTTCGACGATGCTTTCGGGATTTATGAACTTTTCTGACTGCGCCAAACGAACCAGCGTGGCCTCCACGAGCCCGCGGGCAACACTCGAACCCCGGATATTCCGACCGGCCGTCTGAATCAACCCAAGTGCGTGAACGAGCACCGGCGTGCTGAAGCGTCCGGCCAGTTCGCATACCGCCCGGCGCTCCATCTCGGGAAGCTCTATCAGGTCGCTGTCGCCGCCACACGTGGAAACCAGCATCATGTTCCGGTAAACGTCGCCCATCGCTGCAACAACGCTGTCGAGCGTCACACCGCTCTGCAGCACGCCGGCCAGCGCCCCCAACGCCGCGGCCGCATCGCCGTCTGCTATAGCGCCAACGATTTCATTCATTCGCTCGTCGGAGGGCGTACCAAGAATCCGCACGACACCTTCGTCGGTAACCTCGCCGCTGGCCGACATCAACTGGTCGAGCAAACTCAGACCGTCTCGCATTGAACCGGCCGCCGCCCTGGCCACGCGGAAAAGAGCATCGTCGGCGGCCTGGACCTTCTCGGCCTCGCAGAGAACCCGCAGGTGTGCGGCTATTGCGCGGGTGGGGATATTGCGGAAGTCAAAACGCTGGCAACGGGACAGGATGGTGGCGGGTACTTTCTGGGTCTCGGTGGTCGAGAAAATGAACTTCACGTGCGCCGGCGGCTCTTCGAGCGTCTTGAGCAGCGCGTTGAACGCCTCTCGCGTCAGCATGTGTACTTCGTCGATATAGTAAATCTTGTACCTGCATCGCGAGGGGCTGAAAATCGCGTTGGCCCGCAGTTCGCGTATCTCTTCTATACCGCGGTTCGAGGCGCCGTCGATTTCGATGACGTCCATGTCGTCGCCGCGCGAGATCGCCACGCACGCTTCGCACTCGTTGCACGGCTCTACCGTCGGCTCGTCAACGGCTAGACAGTTCAACGCCTTGGCGAGGATCCGCGCCATCGTCGTCTTGCCCACACCGCGCGTACCGGTGAACAGAAACGCATGGGCTACCCGCCCGGACTTGATGGCGTTAACGAGCGTCTGACCGATATGCTCCTGCCCGACGACCTCGTCGAACGTGTTGCTGCGATATTTCCGTGCCAGAACGAGATAGGACATTGTTTTTTATGAAAACCTATGGATGCGATACAAATACTAAAAAAATGCCGTGCGTGCTCCGCTTCGAGCATATGCACCAAGGCCCGCCCGACCAAATGGCTCCAGTCAGGCGATCCTCCGGCACACGCCGCGAAACGCTTATGGCTGCTTCCTTCCGGACCTGACCAGGTTCACGGTGCGGCGTTGCAGAGGACCCAACCTTCAACACCATCAGCCAAACAGGTTATCTTAACGCACATAACCCTCGGCGGAGCGTTCGGTCCCGCTATAGCGGATTGCGGGTCACACCGATAAAATCGATATTCAGGGCACCGCTAGCGCCCCACCTAGCACGACAAAAGGTAGTCTAACGCGCCATCAGGGCCAAAGCTATAGAAATTTGTGGGAGGCGGCTATCAGCTATCAGCCATCAGCTAACGACCAAAAGCCAACACCAACCGTCTCCCGCCTCTCAGGTTCTACGGTTAAGCTGAAAGCTGATAGCTGATAGCTGCCGTTCTAAGGTCGTAGCTGAAAGCTGAAAGCTAACGGCTGATATGCTGTGAAACAGGTGTGGGTGCAATGCAGCCTTGGGAGGCTATACATGACAGGGCAGACCGGAACGGATGAAACGAGTGAAGCCGCCCCGACCGATAGCGGGGACAAACCGCCTGTGATCAAGTACCGTCGGCGGCGCAGATGGCCGTGGGTGGTCCTGATCCCCCTGGTTATCTTGGTGCCGGGGGCCATCGATCCGGGGCCGCCGGGGGCGGAAGCGTCAACCAATTCGTAAACCCTTCCCCCTCTCTCGTTCCGCGCCGGCGGCCTACAACCGAACAACCAGCGGTGATTCGGCCAGGATATCCGCCAACAAATCATCGGCGCCGTCTGCAGACAGATCGTCGCCCGGCGCCTGGAGATCATATTCCCCCGCCGTGCGATACAGCATTGTCGCCGGCGAGGCGGCCGATATCGC
>JADHXQ010000107.1 GCA_016782885.1 Phycisphaerae bacterium
TTGCCCCGGAGCTTCTTGAGAAGCACTTCGCATTCCTTGGGGTTCCTGTAAACGTGCAGCCCGTCAGCCAGCAGGTCCACCACCATCAACACCTTGTACTTCTTGCAGAGGGCTTCACGCTGAAGGGTGTACTTGCACAGCACCGCATTGAAATGCCCCTCGACGGTAATCGCTTTCAGGAGTTTTTCGAATTCCGCCGGTTCCTTGGGCATCGGATCGCCGGCGTATCCGTTGATGAAGATCGCGATATAGGTTTTCGGGCGGCGCGCGGCTTGGGCCTTCTTGTCGATGGGCTGATCGTCAGCCGCTGTAGCCATTGCCACTGCAATCAGCACGACAAGACAACCGATTGCAGTGCGTAATGTTCGAAATTGTTTCACGCTCATCAGTCAACTCCTTAATGGGGCTCCCGAACCGAAACGCCGCGCGAACTCGGCGTTAATTGCGGCCTGGTCGTTGTGGCGGTCATAGATGCCCACGATCACGCCATCGTTGGGTTTTATGGATTTATACGTATCGCGAAAGGCCTGCTCGACCCATTGGCGCCGATCGGACAGTCGCCCGGCCGCCAGTATCTTGAACGCCAGGCATACCCGCCTGGTCTGGCGTATCACCTTAAACATCCGGGGAGGGTCCTCCTGGAGGTACACTTCGCCGACGGGGATGGGCACGCGCCCCAGGAGTTTTTTCAGGGCCTCGGCACTGCGGTGGCGCTCGTACACGCACGTCATGTAGTAGTCCACGTCCCATCCTCTGGACTCGATCGCGTCAATTACGTCCGGCATGTGCGTCGAGACCCCAGCCAGCAGACCCGCGTCGCGGACCTTCTTTAGGTACTCGCCGATCTGATCGATCTTACCGCTCTTGAAAAGGTTGTCGGTAACCTCGCCGTGATGGGCGATAGCGATACATCCTCCGTCGGCAAGTTTCTTGACGCCCGAAGCGCTGCCGGATGCGATGGCGATATAATGCATCTTCCCGCCGGCATCGACGAAACGCTTATACAGTTCCAAACTGCCCCCGCCGCTTCCCTGCCAGCAGTTAATGCCCACCTCCCGGCAACGGCGCAGCGTCTTGAGGACCTGATCGGGCGTATAGTACTTGCGCATCTCGCGATTGACAAATACCGACAGATGCGATCCGCCGCCAAACGGATTATTCCCGCAGATCAGGCGCGACAGCGAATACTTGCCCAGGCGCAATTGCGGCAGCCTGGTCTTGTCATCCGTCGTAGCGGCCGAAGAATTGCCCGCGTTACGAGCGACTGCCAAGGACGTCGAAATCACAGCCGCCTTTTTCAGAAACTCGCGGCGCCCACCGCTGCTGACATCACCGGGCCTGGAATCCATGATGGCGCTCTCCTGCAGTAAGAGTAAAACGTCGCCCGCATTCTTCGTGGGCCTTTTCCTTCTGCATGATTTTATCCTGACTCCCGGTTCATGCAAGGGAGTTGTCGGCTGGTGAGCCTTGCCAAACCGCCGGTAACACGTGAGAATGACCCGTGGGTTGATTGGCAATAAGATATGAGCGAACAAATGTTAACCCGTCGCCGGTTTATCAGGCAGACTCTTGCCACAAGCGCCGCGGGCGCCCTGGCGGGCATCGGCGCAACCGCCGGTCCGCCCGGTAAGGGACCTCCGACAAAACCGAACATAATACTCCTCCTCACCGACGACCAGGGATACGGTGATGTGGGCTTCAACGGGAACAAGATCATCAAGACGCCCAACCTCGACCGCTTCGCCCGTGAGAACGTCGTGTTCGACCGGTTCTACGTCCATCCGGTCTGCACGCCGACGCGGGCGGCGTTAATGACGGGGCGAGACCCCTACCGCCTGCACATAACATGGGTCGGTCAGCGCCTGCCCGTCGACGAGATGACTCTCGCCGAGGCGCTCAAGCAAGGCGGATACGCCACCGCGTGTTACGGTAAGTGGGGCAACCTGGGGGCGCATTACCCGCGGCGGGCGATTGACCGCGGTTTTGACGAGGCCGTCGTACACCTGAAAGGACAGTTCAGCCCGCCGCAGAACAAGACAGCATACTTCGACCCGATCCTGTGGAAGAACGGTAAGGAGACCCAGTACAAGGGATACTGCAATGACGTATGGTTCGACGAAGCCGAGAAGTTCATCGACAAGAACAAGGACCGGGCGTTCTTCATCTACCTTCCGACCAATCTCCCGCACCTGCCCGCCCAGGTCCCGCCGGAATACTCAAAACCGTACGCTGGAAAGTTAGTTCACGACCAGGCCGAGCGGGCGGCCGGTATGATAACGCACATCGACCACCGGTTCGGGCGAATGATGAAAAAGCTCGACACACTCTCACTGCGCGACAATACGATCGTTATCTTCATGTCGGACAACGGACCGGTATGGACCGGGAAACAGATTTTCCTTGCCGGTCTGCGGGGCAAGAAGGGCTGGGTGTACGAAGGCGGAATCCGCGTGCCGTGCGTGATGAGCTGGCCGGCGAGATGGAAAGGCGCCCGCCGCCTCAACGATATCGCCGCGCACATCGACATCATGCCAACACTCATCGAAGCCGCCGGCGTGAAACCAGAGAAACCAATAGATTTCGACGGGATGAGTTTACTCGGGCTCCTTCGCGACGGAAAACCCATGGGCGACCGCACGCTGATCGTACAGGGATATCCCCACAGCAAACCGCAGAAGCGCCGCTGTTTCATGGTCACCAGGGGCAAGTACAAGCTCGTCCAGCCGGTGGGATACAGGAAGAGCGACAATAAGATGTACTCTCCTAAACCACTGCCCGAAAGCGAGTTCCGCTACGAGCTTTACGACATCGCCAAGGACCCCGGTGAGAGCAACGACATATCGTCACGACACCCGGAAATTGTCGCGGCGATGCTCAAGCAGTACGACCGCTGGCACGAGGACGTCACGAAGAATCCCGGTCTCAGCCGACCCGAGCAGCTCCCGCATATCGGACACGATCAGCAGAAAAGCGTCCGCATCATGATGTACGACGGCAAGGCCGTCGAAGTCGTCCACCCGGGCTCCTACCGGATCACGCTCGAACCGTACGGGATTCTGAAGTGGCGGAAAGGCGACATATGGGACGGAACGCCGTTCGCCGCCCGCGCCAACGGTAGTGCGGGCTTCACGATCGGTAAAATCTCGAAGAACAAGACGATCAACAAGGGCGACAGGGTCTGCATTTTTGAAAACGTAATCCTGCCGAAGGGCAAGGTGAATTTTCGTCCGACATTCGTTGTCGACGGGAAGACGGTCGTGGGCGGCAGGAACGACGATGGCAACCAGCAGGGTCCGATCCACGTGACATTTGAGCGGTTGGGCTGAGTCGACAGAGAAGGAACGTATTCGAACATGGGAAAGATACGCATGACAGCATCGTTCGTGATCCTCGCGGCGGTTATCGTCGGCTGTGAGTCTGACAAGCAGTCGCCGCCCCGGACAAAACTCGATGATCCAAAGGCGCCCACGCCGGTCTACCGCTCGCCGCTGTCGGTGGCGGTCTCGCCGGACGGTAAGACGCTCTACGTTTCCGATAGAACAGCCGGTTGCGTGACCGTGCTCGATGCGTCCGGTGGTAAGAAGATCCGTGACGTGGCGATCGGGGGGGAGCCTAACGGTCTGTGCCTGTCGAGCGACGGTAAGAGACTCTACGTCGCCCGGCGGAAGGCGAACTCGATCGCCCTGATTGACACCGCCAAAAGGATAGTCACCGGTCATATCTCCGTGGGCCCCTGGCCGGTCGCGGTCGCCCTGGCGCCAAAGAGCAATCGCCTCTACAGTTGCAACCGCGGTAACCATACGGTCTCGGTGGTCGACCTGGCGGCGGGCAAGGAGATCAAGCAGATCGCCGTGGTGCGCGACCCGGCCTTTGCGGTAGTCGCCGGCGATGAGTCGCGCCTGGTCGTCGCCAATTTCATGCCCGCCGATGCGGCTACTGCCCCCGATCCGGCGTCCGAGGTCAGCATCATCGACACGAAAGCGATGCGGCAGAGAGCCAGGGTCAAACTGCCGCGCGGCTCGACGATGGCGCGTGGGACATGGGTGTCTCCCGACGGAAAGTGGGCGTATGTGGTTCACCTACTGGGCCTCTTCGACCTTCCGATCACGCAACTGGAACAGGGCTGGGTCCACACCACCGCTTTGAGCATCATCGACCTGGCGACGCCGGAGAGGCTGGCGACTGTTCTGCTGGACGATCTGACCAAAGGCGCACCGGATCCCTGGGCGGTGGTCGGGTCGCCAGACGCCAAAAAACTCTGGATCAGCCATCGCGGCGTCCACGAGGTTTCCACGATCGACATCGGGCGCATACACGAACTGCTCGCGGGCAAAATCCCAGCCAAACTCGCCGAAATCAAGGACGCTCAGCGGGACAACATCTGGGTCCGCATCACCAAGGACAAACGCCAGATCGCCGAGTTGGCACGCGATCTGACGGCGTTGCACATTTCCAATACGCTCGTCCGCACACCATCGGGCGGTAAAGGTCCGACGGGCATGGCACTCGGGCCGGACGGTAAAAAGCTCTACGTTGCCAACTACTATGGGGCCTCCGTGGGCGTGCTGGACGCGATCGGCGGAAAGTTGCTCGCGACGATCAGCGTGGGTGGCCAGCCCGGACTCGACGCGGCGAGACGCGGTGAAATCTTCTTCCACGACGCGACGCGTTGCTACCAGCGGTGGCACAGTTGCGCGTCGTGCCATCTCGATGGCGGGCGGGTGGACGCCCTTACGTGGGACTTCCTGCGAGACGGGATCGACAACGGGAAGGACGTAATCTCCCTGGTCTACATGCACCGCACTCCACCGCACAACCGCCGTGCAACGCGCCCCAATCCATGGGAATCCCTGGAGACAGGCGTAGTCGGAAGTCACCATATGCCGCCGGCGAAATCAGAGGTCGACGATCTGCTGGCCTACGTGAAATCGCTCAGGCCCGAACCGAATCCAAACCTTCCGACCTTCGCCCCGGCAGCGGCACGAGGGAAGGTGCTGTTCGAGGGTAAAGCCAATTGCACCAGATGCCATCCGAGCCCCCTGTTCACCGACAACAAGAGCTACAACGTGGGGACCGCCAGCGCCGGCGACCCTGACGGCCGCTACGACACGCCGTCGCTGATCGAAGCGTACCGCACCGCCCCTTACTATCACGACGGTCGGGCTGCCACCATGAAGGAAGCACTGTCCCCCCGCGACCCCAAGGGCCTGCACGGGAGGCTCAAGGACCTCACACCGAAAGAAATCGACGACCTGATCGCTTACGTGCTTTCGCTGTGATTACGCGGGCTTCTTGGCGGGCGTTTTGGTTTTGGCGGGCTTGGCGGGCGCAGGTTTCTTGCCGGGAGACTCGGGGTCTTTTACGCGAGTGTATCGGAACTTCTTGGGAAACATCTTCTGGCCCACCGATTTGATGAACTTGATGATGTTCTCCATGGTGTCGTCGGCTTTGGCGTCCTTGCCCTTGATCTTGCCCGCTTTGATCGATGCCCTGATGAATTTCTGGTCGGGGGCCAGGATGTCGAGATGATCTCCGACCAGTTTGTACTGAAAGATATCGTATCTATCGACAGCGGCTATCATCTCCTCCGGCTTGGCGCCGCGCAGTTGGGGAATCAGCTTAGACGTGTATCCAATATTGAAGTAATTGTTGTCGCCAATGATAGTCGGGAAGCCGATGAAGTGGCGCATGTAGAACTTGGGCTTCTTCTTTCCGGGTTTAACCAGCGCCAGTTCCATCCAGTTGAGCTTACCCAGGATATTGCCCGCTCCAATGTGAAAATAGTACGTCTCGCCCCTGATGACCGTTCGCCAGGTGCCTATGAGACGTTGGTCGATTCCGCCCTTGAGCGGATCCGACAGCGGGCGGGCTGACGTAATACCGTAATCCGCCCTCGCGGTCATTCCCAACCCCCCCAGCAGAAGCCCTGCCAGTGCAATCAGAGACAGAGTAAATCGCCTGTGTAACATGATCGTCTCCCTTCAGCAGCCACGGTTTGCGCAGAAGCCCACCAGCCAACACCCGTTGAAGGCGGACGGTTTCCACTAATGATACGAGATAGACTACGCCGCTGGAGGCGAACTATCAAGATTTTTGGCGATTCGAGTTACTTGCTACCTTACTTTGTAGCAAACCGCCATTCCGCGGGTGGCTTTTACTATTACCATTTCCCAGTCGGGGTGGTTCTTCATGTAATCCAGCCAGTCCTTCATCGCCCTGCCCGACGCTATGGCGTTGTGTCCGACGACAACGGCGCCTGGGAGGAGTTTGTTTTCGACGGCTTTGAAGTATTTGAAGTAATCGCTCTTGACGGCGTCGATGAACATGAAGTCGTACTTGCCTTCCAGCTTGGGAAGCACCTTCAGCGCGTCGCCCTGGACGATCGTAACGGTTTTTTCCAGTCCGGCCTTCTTGATGTTCCCTCGTGTTTCGGCGACCATTTTCTCGCTTATATCGACACCGTAGAGATGTCCTCCGGTCCGCTCGAAACCTATGCCCATGTTAACCGAGCCGAATCCCACGGCCGTACCGACCTCGATGCCCCTCTGGGCCTTTCTTGACTGGATGAGCATTCTCAGCAGCAGCGCGTCGGCCGCCGGGGTGCTCATGAAGTTCTTCGATATCTGGTCGATCACCTTCTGGCGGGCCTGGTCCTTTGCGACGGCAGCTTTGTGGGCGTCAGTTTCCGCCCAGATATACGCGCCCGAGATCAACATGCTGCAGAGAATAACTCCCAGGATAATGCGTCGTTTCATAGTACTGTCCTTTCGTTCGGCGTGTTGGAGTTCAGGTATTTCTGTTAATCGCCCTTGACCGATGCGCCAGTGGCAAACAGTGTGGGCAGCGACTTTATCAACCCCTTGGGGTCATAGAGGTTTTCGACTTCGCCGCGGCAGTTGTACCAGCAGTCGGTGCAGCGGTTTCCCGCGGAGGCTTCAGATAGTTTCGATACAATCGTCTGGGGATTGTGACGGTAGAGATTCGCCACCGGAGCGGACTTGTGCTCGACGCATATGGCGATATCGCCGGTGGAGTCTATGTTGAAAAACGCCCTTCCCGCGCGGCAGCGGGGTATCCCGCCGGCGAGAAACTCGTCGAACTTCGCGAGGTAATTCGGATTCGACAGGAAGTTAGGCCAGCGTTTGTGCAATTCAAGCAGGCGCGGCGCCACCGCCCCGTTGTTATGGGCGTAGGCGTGCGAACCGGTCTTGCGAAAACCGTAGGGCTGGACCATGAAATGAGCCCCTCTGTCGGCGGCCATTTCAACGATGGTGTCCAGGTCGTCGATGTTGTCGTCGAGCAGAACGGACATCACGTTAACTCGCTGAAAAGCGTGTTTGCGCGCCCGGACAAGCATTTCCACCGCCCGCCAGGCCTGCTTCCATGCGCCATCCATGCCCCGCCTCTTGTCGTGCGTGGCGCCGCGGGCGTAGTCGATGCTGACCGAGACCCCCCACACGCCGGCGGACATCAGATCATCGGCGGTCCGCGGCGTGACGAACCAACCGTTGGTGGTCACCAGGGGAAAGTGATACTTTCCAATCGCGCGAACGATGTCGCTCAGATCGGTGCGAAGCATTGGTTCCCCGCCGGCCAGCGATACCAGAAGCGTGCCCAGTTGCGCGAGTTTCGCGGCGCCGGAGGCGTATTGCTCTACCGTCGGCTCGTCGGCGCGGCCCAGGGGATCGTGCCAGTAATGACAGAACCGGCAGCGGTAGTTGCATCGGTAAGTGACCTGCCAACCACACCAGATCGGGTGGCCCGCGGCCCATGTCCTGAAAAGTCGCCATTTCTTCTGCGTCGGTCTGAGCATGTCGCGGGGGCCTACTTAATCTCCCAACTCTTGATGTCGTCGGCATTCATGTAGATATCGTCAGCCCCCGTACCGATAATCAGTATCCCTCCCTCGTTGCGAGCTACAGCCCCGCTACTGTAACGCGGGTCCGTGATATAGCCGGTGAACACGGCGGGGGCCCCTCCGCCTACATAAGCGCTATTGTCAGCCCACCTGTAGCAATCGCTCGGCGCGGTAACGTGCAGTCTGGATGGAAAGTACAGCAGCACATGGGCCGTTTTGCTGTCATCGGCCAGAGAGTTCTTTTTGCCGGCTTCCGTGAGCAAAAGATACGACTTGTACGCGAGGTACTTGGAGGTGGCATTGGGGGCATCGTTGCCGATCTCAGTTTCGGGGTATCCAAACAGCCTGGCGGCGATAATCTGGCTGCCGGTGTAACCGGGGGTCGGAGAAGTTCCCGCGAGTAGTCCAATGTCATCCTGCCCGGGATACCTTCCGTTGTTCTCGCCCTTGAACTTTGCGGACGCGAGGGCTACCCGCTGGACAAACGCCTCGGACCTCCTGGTGTCGGCGTCCACGATGATCTTGTTTATCACCGGGACAAGCATGGTCGCAAGGATCGCCATGACAACTATGACGATCAACAACTCGATCAGCGTAAAGCCTTCACGCCGGAACATGGTCGATATCGCGGTCTTTGTCATATGTGCGTCCTTTCGGTACTGCTTGCTCTCTATGTTATTATACCGCATGATACCACCATCTGGAAACATACCACAGCGTAATTCCAATACTCGACCCCCGTAATACCCGCCGATACACCGCAAGGACAGTTGCCTTCCGGTCGCCAAGTCGCTACCCTGCCCGCGTATGAATGCAAACCCGCACACCAGGCGGTTCTTCGTTTCGGATCTGTCGGGCGACGAGGTCCAACCGCATCCCAGCGAAGTTCATCACGCACTGCACGTGCTTCGCCTTAAGGGCGGAGACGAAGTTGAACTGTTCGACGGGGCAGGGGTCGTCGCCACCGGAGTCATCGGGCATATCGACCGGCGAAACGTTGTAATGCACGTCACCGCCCGACGAACGTGCCCGCCGGCGGCGCTACCGGCGATTGGCCTTGCCTTTTCCGCCCCCAAAGGCAAACGCCTCGACTGGCTCGTGGAAAAAGCCACCGAACTCGGCGCCGCATCGTTGCAGCGTGTGATATTCGATCGAAGCCCGCCGGCCTCCAGAGCCGAATCCGCCGCCAAAAGCGAAAAGCTGCTGGTCCATTGCATATCAGCGGCAAAGCAGAGCGGACTTAATTTTCTGCCCGAATTGCCCGCTCCGGTCACACTGGCGGAAATACTGGGCTACCGGAATGACTCACTGAGGCTGCTCGGAGATACCGGAGTCGATGCACTGCAGCTCGGCGAAGCGATTGAGGGCGCCTTCCCCCTTGAGAACATCAGGCTGCTGGTCGGACCGGAAGGCGGTCTGACCGAAAGCGAACGCGGCGAGTCAATATCAGCCGGATTCATACCGGTCAAGATCGCCCGGACAACCCTGCGGACGGAAACCGCCGCGGTCGCACTGCTCGCCGCGACGGTTGCCTCGATGCCATTGAAATGAACCGGCATGGTTGAAACTGTAGACTCAGACCCGCCCAGCGGGTAGAGTATTGGTTTCAGTGTGATTCGGTCCGGTCGCCGGTCGGAAGACGGAGTTGTAACGAGTGAACAAGACGCTCTTTAGATATATTAGTCTGGACCTGCTAAAGGCCGCCGGGCTTACTTTGGTTGTCCTGACCCTGACGCTGACCACGCTGGGGATAATTGAACCACTGCGCAAGGAGGGCCTCGACGCGTCCCAGGCGCTGTTGGTGTTCGTGGTGACCCTGCCTGTAATGCTCTCGTTTACCCTGCCGTTCGCGGCGTTGTTCGCCGCCTGCTTCGTCTACGGTCGATTCAGTCAGGACAACGAACTGCTTGCAAGCCGCGCCAGTGGAATATCAACGATCACAATACTCCTACCCGCCCTGGTGCTCGGGATTGCAGTGACGCTGGCTTCATTGTCCCTGAGCAACTATATCGCCCCTGCAATGGCAAGGAAGGGTACTGAAGCAATCACGAACAACGTTCGCGGACTGATGTGTCGCAAGCTGGCGGTTCGCGGATTCCTGGGGTTCCAGGATATGACAATCCATGCCGACCGGGTCTACAGGTATCCCGACGAAGACTACGACAAGCTCCAGGGCGTCGTCGTGGTAAAACGCACGGCCAAAAGCGGACACGTCGAGATCATGGCCGCTAAATCCGCACGTGCCAGGTTCGGACTCAACCACGCTACTCACAGGGCGTTTGTTAATCTCACCCTGGACGAACCGGTGCTCATGAGTTCCGACGACCCCTCCGTTCGTACAGAACGCACCGCCAGCATCGACTCGGTATCGTTCGACAGGCGAATAAAAGAAAAACCCGCCTGGTACAGTGTGAATGAACTGCTGGCCACTCTCGCCGATCCGAGCATGAGCATCACCGTGCAGCAGGCCATACCCAGGATACAACAGGCCATCTGCAATGATATTTTCGCCAGGCACATCACCAGGGCGTTCCAGACAGCCGGTGGCTACGACAAGTTCATCAGTCACAATGAACGCTACATTATCACGGCCCCGAAAGTCTCGGTCGGCGGGTCGGGCAGGATCGTGCTCGGCGCCGGTGGACTGGACAACGCTCAACTCGTTGTAATCACGGAAATCCGCAACGGTAAACCGGCAAAGAGAGCAACCGCCACCAGCGGAGAAATCAAGATCACCTGGGACAAGTTCACCAAGAAGCCGGAAATATCTATAACCCTTGACAAGGATGTTCGCACAAGGGACCTCACCGCCCCCGGCGATGATCCTGCAGTTATTGGCGCCGAGACCACCAGGAAAGCCTGGAGACGCGGGCAGATCATCATACCCAAGGAAATTCGCGCAAGAATCGACGAGGTAACGCCCCACGAAGCCTACAACAACGGTGGCAGGGGCGGTGGACTGACCGACAATCCGACTATTCACGAAGAACTGGATTTACTCAACAACAAGCATGTGGTCCAACTGCGAAGGGACATTAAATCCGAGATACACATGCGTCTTGCCTTCAGCCTCAGTTGCCTGCTGATGGTAATGCTGGGCGGTGTGTTGGGCCTGATATTCCGCGGCGGACAGTTTGTCAGCGCGCTGGTCACTGCTATCCTACCCGCCGCGACGGTTATAGCTACTATCCTGATGGGCAAAAACATCGCCCGCAACCCCGATGTTCTGTTTGACAATAGTCCCGACGCGTCTATCTTCGTGGGACTAACTATTATCTGGGGGGGCATAACAATACTGGCGATAGTCACCGGCCTGACATACTGGAGACTGTCCAGGAAATAATAGAAAGGCGGCTGTTAGCTGTCATCTGTCAGCTTTCAGCTACGACATTAAAACCTAAAACCCACGACTCATACTTGGTGAGCCGTTTGTCTTTCGCCGTAGCTGAGAGCTGACAGCTAATAGCTGAGAGCTAATAATGAAAACGCTCGATCGATACATAGTGCGGACGTTCCTGTCCACCGCCTTCCTCTTCCTGGTGGTGATGCTGACGCTGCGCATCGTTCTGGACCTCTTCTTTAACATGGACGAGTTCACCGAGCAATCCGGATCATTCCTTGGCGTGCTCGGCGACATCTGGGAATACTACGCCACGCAATCGCTGGTTTACTTCATAGAACTCGGCGGATTGATAATCGTCGCGTCGGCGGGCTTCTCTCTGGCGAAGATGAACTACACCAACGAACTGACGGCAATGCTCGCTTCAGGAGTGAGCCTGCACAGGGTCGTCCTGCCGATAATCATCTGCTCGATGCTGATGGGAGGCGTGGTGATTCTCGACCAGGAACTGCTGGTTCCCCGCTTCGCCCATATTCTGATTCGCAAACACGATGAGGCCGGAAAACGCGTGAAAAAAGCGCTCATTGTCCCTGTCATGACCGATGCGAACAACACCGGGTGGTACAGCGAACGATTCAGCCTTGGCAGCGGTAATCCCGATAAGCCCCCGACCATGCATCGCCCGGCGGTAACGCTCCGTGACGATGAAGCAATCGCAATCGGACGGGCCTGCACAACCGAAGGGGGCAAAGCACAGTACGCCAAATTCGGTAATACCAAAGGATGGCACATTACGCGGGCGAATCTGGCGAAATTCAATCGCCTCGCGAAAAACGCCTGGCCGACAGTGCCCACTACCGAACGAATATGGACTCGCCTCGATCCGACATCGCTGCTGGGACAAGTCGTTCGCAACACGACGGTGAATCCGTCTCTCCGCGAAATCAACCGTCTGCCCGACGTGCGATGCGGATTTGTGCTCAGCGCAATGCGATTCCACACAGACCCTTACGTGGCAGGCCGCCAGAGAACCGGGTACATGCAGGAACCTCGCTTTGTCTTCCGCGACGACGCCGGGCGGACCATGGGCGTCATCTATGCTTCCAGGGCCACATGGGTGTTCTCGAGAGAAATACCGTCGCTCAACGGATATTGGAAACTCCAGCGCGGTGCGCTGTTCATACCATCGGACATGACACCCGAAGCCATCGTGCTGAGACAGTCCTCCGAGTGGATCAACTACATGTCTACCTTCGAACTGACTCAACTGCTCCAGTTCGAGCATATACCGGGCGAACGGTCGGCCGTCCTGGCACTTCATACACGTGTTGCCAATCCGATTAACAACCTCGTGATGCTGCTGCTGGGCCTGCCATTCATCCTCTCACGCCAGAGAAATCTCAAAAAATCAGTCGGTCTGAACATCCTGGTGGTTGGCGCTTTCTACGTGTTCATGTACACTTGCAGATATCTCGACATCGCGCCGGTATGGGCGGCATGGTTGCCCGTGCTGATATTCGGACCGCTGGCCGTGGTGATGTTCGATACCGTCAAAACCTGACTCGGGGACGAACGGATCAATCCGCCTCTGGCAGACCAGCAAGAAACGCCCAACAACCAAGTGAACGGCAACGGCGGACGGCGAGGGCACGCCTTTACACACCTTGTGGCGGGAATGGTGATAGGTCCGAAGGCCCGTTAATATCTTAGCCCGGCCCGGAAGAGCCCGGAACCCTGCCCCCTAAACCAGAGCCTCTAAGGGGTGACAGAACTTATCGAATACAGTCCCGAAGCATCTGTCACCCCTTCGGGGCTCAGTTTCAAGAGAGCGAGATCCCGGGTCCTGCCGGACCCGACTACCATCGCGGCGGCCCTTCGGGCCTGACGACATTAACCGGTAACGCCGCGTTGGTGGACATGGAGGATTTCGTATTGCGTTGTTCGTTGGGCGGCGTCGAACTCTGCTTCGTGGATCAGGGAAATTACCTGGTCGGCGGTGATGAAGTACGAGGCGCCGGCCGCTCGCACCACGTGTTCCTCCATCAACACCCCGCCGAAGTCGTCAGCGCCGAACGACAGCGCCAACTGTGCCATGTCGGGTCCCTCGGTGACCCATCCGGCCTGGATGTGCGGGATGTTGTCCAGGACGAGGCGCGCCAGGGCCACTATCCGCAGGTAGTCCACGCCGCTCTGCGGCGCCATGGGCAGTTGCGTGTTGGCCGGCTGGTAGCTCCACGGAATGAACGCGGTGAATCCTCCGGTTTCGTCCTGGAGGTCTCGCAGGCGAATGAGGTGTTCGACTCGCTGCGCGGTCGTTTCGCCAAGTCCGTAAACCATGGTGGCGGTCGTCTTGAAGCCCATTTTCTGTGCGGTTCTCATTATCTCCAACCACCTGTCCGCACTGACCTTGCGCGGGCTTACGCGCTGCCGGACCTCGTCGACGAGGATCTCTGCGCCGCCGCCGGGCAGCGAGTCCAGACCCGCTTCCCGCAGGCGTCCGAGCACGTCGGCGACGGGCAGGTCGTCCAGCGCGGCAAGGTAGCCGATCTCTGTCGGCGACAGCGAGTGTACGCAGATGTCGCTCAGACCCAGGGCCTTGATTGTCGAGAAGACTTTTTCGTAGAACGCCAGGTCCGTCCGCGGATTCAGACCGCCCTGGAGGAGGACCTGAGTGGCGCCGGCGCGGGCGGCGCCGGAGACCTTTTCGGCGATTTCGTCAATCGAAAGAACGAAGGCTCTCTCGTCGCCCGGGTCGACGTGAAACGCGCAAAACCGGCAGCCGGTCTGACATATGTTGGTGACCGAGATGTTTCGGTCTATCACGAACGTCGCGGTCGACGGGTCGTTCATTTTCAGGCGTTTCTCGTGCGCCAGTTGACCCAGTTGCCAGAACGGAGCCTTGTCGTGCAGTGCGATCGCGCTGTCTGCGCTGAGGCGTGCCAGCGGCGGGATGCATGGCGTTTCGGCGGGCGGCAGGGGTGCGGTTGCGGCCGGTGGTTCGTAGATGCTGTTGACCAGCATCGGTTCAAAACCGAGTCCTTCGAGGAACTCGGCCATTTCGTCGGTTGCGGAGAATTTCTGCTTGTCGGGCGCGCCGGCGGACTTGGCGATACGTTCGTCAATGCTCGTTCCGCCCGCGTCGTCGGCGCCTCCCGACAGGAGCACGCCGAGCAGTTTGCGGTCGAGGTAGTTCGCCAGCACGCGCACATGCGGAAAGTTGTCCAGGAAGATTCTCGCCAGGGCGACTGTGCGCACGGTGGTGTGACCGGCCGGTCCGCGATCAACGTTCAGACGCGTCCCGTCGGCGTGGAAAGGCAGGGCGACAAACGCCCCGAACCCGCCGGTGCGGTCCTGTAGGTCGCGAAGGGACGCCAGATGGTCCACGATATCGCCGGGCGTCTCCAGGTGTCCGAACAGCATGGTCGCGTTCGTGGGAATACCGATCTCGTGGGCACGGGCGTGTACGTCCAGCCAGGCCCGGCCGGAGATTTTGTTCTCGCAGATTTTCGCCCGCACATCCGGATTGAATATCTCGGCCCCGCCTCCGGGGATCGCTCCGAGACCGGCGTCCTGCAGGCGCTTCAGTACGTCGACGATAGAGAGGCCTTCGAGGCTGGCGAGGTAGTCTACCTCGACCGCGGTAATGCCCTGGATCAGCACGTCGCCGAGCACTTTTCGCCCGTACGCGAAAAGGGATTCGTAGTATTCCAGATTCAATTCAGGAACCAGCCCGCCGACTATATGCAGATCGGTCAGGTTCCATCCAGCGGCCTGATCGATATGTCTGCAGGCCTGCTCGATAGTCATCGTGTAGGCGTCGGTGTGCTCTGTCTCGCGCCAGAATGCACACAGAGTGCAGCGATTCTCGCAGATGTTCGAGGGGTTCAGGTTCAGGCTGTGGACGAAGTACGTGCGCCTGCCGTGCATTTTGCGACGGGCCTGGTCGGCCAGTCCGATCAGTTCGGCGGTTTCCGCGCGGATCAGCAGATCCAGCGCTTCGGTCGGCGACAGTCGCTTGGCGGAACTCATTTGGTCCGGTCTCCCTGGGGCAGCAGATTCATATCCAGCAGCATACCGCGGAACAGTTCCATGCCCTCGATTTCTTTGGGGCCCAGGTCGTATGTCAGGAGTTTGGAAATGTATTCGAAGCAGGCGTTTCTCGGGATCGCGAGTTTTACGGCGTACTCGTCTGCCAGTTGGTCCAGTGCGTCGAGGCCGGCGGTTTTGGCTGCATGCGTGATTCGGCGGAGTTCGACCGCCTGGGGGCGCCCGCTGCGATGGACCCATACCGCAAAGACAAACGGAAGCGAGGTCATCTCCGTCCAGATTCCCGCCAGGTCGTAGTTTCCAAACTCGCCGGGCGGTTGGCGCAAGGCCCGGTCGCCGATGACCACCGTCGCGTCAGGAAGTTGACCGGCGGGGGGCGCTTCCATCGGAACGTCCAGGCCGAAGTGCTTTACCAGCAGGACCTGCGCCAGGGCGTTGGATGACTTTGACGCGGGGTCGGGCGCCACGCTGCGCACCTGGTCCAGCGGTCGGTGACACTTCAGCCAAACGCTGCGAACATCGCCGCGGGAGGCGATGCACACCGAATCGATCATCTCCATCCCAGGCGTGTTGAAGTAGTCGAATACGGGCGTCAGCGCCGCATCGGCCCGACCGCTCAGCACGTGGTCCATCAGTTGCGACGGCGGTCCGTGGATCACCCGGACGCCCGGGGCGACCTTCTCGAGAAATGCCGCAAGCGGGGCGGCGTTGAGGAATTCCACCGCGGCGAACGTATACGTTTCCATGCGGTCTGCGGTCACGGCGCCTCACCTGTAAAGAGCGTTACCACTCCGGTTGATAGTTTGTTCGTGCGGACGTTCCGGAAGCCCGCGTCGCCCATCGCGTCGCAAATGGCTTGCGGTTCGGGGAAATACTCTATCGACTTTACAAGATACCTGTAAGCGTTGGCCCGCGACAGGAACCTGCCCGCCAGCGGGACAAGCCATCGATTATAGAGCCTGTGCCCGAGCCTTGCGAGGGGGTGCTTGGGCCTTGTCAGTTCGAGGATCACCGCCCGCCCGCCGCCGCGCAGGACACCTGCCATGCGCCTCAGGGCCGCGGCGCGATCGGGAATGTTGCGAATGCAGAACGAGCAGGCGACTCCGTCGAACGGCGCCTCGGGAAACTTTTCGGACGGCGAGGTCACGTCGGCGGCGCGGAACGTCACGCGACCGGCCACTCGGGCCCTGCGGGCCTTGTGCCCCGCAAGCAGGAGCATCGCCATCGCCGGGTCGATGCCCACCACCCGGGCGCGAGGTTCCTGGCGGACAATCTCAAGGGCGATGTCGCCGGTCCCGCATCCGACATCCAGAAATATTTCACCGGGTTTAGGGCTCAGGGCGGCCACCGCCTTGTGACGCCAGTAGCGATCCAGACCAAGCGAGATCAGCGCGTTGAGCAGATCGTATCGCCCGGCGATCTGGTTGAACATGCGGCGATTGTCTCCGCTGGACATCAGCGCGCCGGATTTCTTGCGGTCCGGGG
>JADHXQ010000026.1 GCA_016782885.1 Phycisphaerae bacterium
TCTGTGGCAGGGCGCCGTGACAAGTCAGGCCGACGGGCCATCGTCCGCTAAACATGGTCCGCGTTAACAGTTTGCTGTATCACATGTTAACACCCTGTGACATATCACGAGGCGTCAAACGCAGTTTTGACAAAACCCCAAAGCGGATCGCGTCACCGTAAACGTTTAGTAAACAGACGGTTATGTCAGTTTGCGGGGTGAGTATTTACGATTCGCGCCCTGGGCGGCAGGTTCACAGGCCCGACAGATGTGAACCGCGCTTCGCGAGAAAGGCCAGCCCGCCGCCGGCGGATCTCCGAGACGTAAGTGGTAAGTAGACAGGCAACGGGCGGCACCCAACCCCCTCGGTCATCAAACCTTCGGACAACCGCACCAGGCGCATTTGTCTCGGAGATCATAAGTAGTACCACTTTTCCGACCGCTGGATCAGGCTGTGACAACTGTAAACCAATTGTGACATCCGGCGGGGACGGCGAAATGCAATATCGAACATCGGCGGGCCGGCACAATGTTTTTAAGATATACCGCCTGGCGAAATTGCTTTCGTGCAACCGAGTAAGTATAATACGATTATATCATCATAACGTTATCACACTCGATCCACAAACGGCGGTTGCAATTATGGTATTGCATGTAGTACGGTTGATTTTCGTGCTGTTAGTGTTGGCTATTACTGTATCGTTCGCTTTTCAGGAAGCCATATACTCGGCGGGACCGGAGTTCATCACACTCTATATCCTCGTACCAACGATCCTCGCGCTGGCGGCTGTCTTGGTCGACATGTTCTGGCGCCGGAAGAAGTTGCAGGAACTCAGCGGTCTGTTTTTCGGGGTTCTTGCGGGGATGGTCATAGCGTTTATGCTCACTCTGCTTGTGGACCTGTTGCTGGCGCTGTTCCCCACACCCCGGCAGGTCGAGCATCCGGGTCAGCGACCGGTCCATGCAAGCGTCGCGGCCATCCAGGAACACACAGCGGCCGAGAAAGCATACAACGCATATGCTGCGCACATCCGCACAGTCCAGTTGATCAAGCTCCTGATCGGGGCCGCTTCGGTGTATGTCTGCGTCAGCTTCGTCCTGCAGACGAGGGACGATTTCCGGTTCATTCTCCCGTATGTCGAATTCGCAAAGGAGTCTCGAGGCGCCAGACCGCTTGTCCTGGACACTTCGGTCATCATCGACGGACGTATCTCGGGTATCGCCGAAACCGGAATCATCGAGTCCGAGATTATAGTACCCCGGTTCGTCCTTGCCGAACTGCAGACAATCGCCGACAGCGACGACAAACTCAAGCGTAACAGAGGGCGCCGCGGACTGGACGTGCTCAAGGTCCTCCAGGACAGCAGCGCCATTCGAATTCGTATTGACGAGAGTCATATCCCCGAGGTCGAAGCGTCACAGGATGTCGACTCCAAACTCGTTGCTATGGCGGATCACATCAACGGACGAGTTGTCACCAACGACTTCAACCTCAACAAGGTCGCCCAGCTCCGGGGAGTAAACGTTATTAACGTAAACGATCTCGCTAATGCGATGAAGCCTGTCGCACTTCCGGGAGAGACAATGTGGGCCAAGATGATAAAGGCCGGTGAACAGGCCGGACAAGGCGTGGGATACCTCGACGACGGTACTATGATTGTCGTCGAGCAGGGACGCGATCATATTGGTCGAGAAATCGCCATATCGGTCACCAGCATCATGCAGACTTCCGCGGGAAGAATGATATTCGGTACGGTAGATCCCGACAAAACCTTCGCCCCACGGCGAGAGACCCGGAACAACCTTCCGCCCAACGCAAAAAAATAGCGTTGGCGCACAGGAACATTGCCATTAGACTCAAGCCTGCATAGTCCCGGTTTAGACACAATCCGAGTTAAGGGATACTTCTGATGGGCAAGGCGTCGCTTTCAAAACATATGAGAGAAGACCTCACCGCCGTCGAGGATGATGCGGGCGATGCCGGTCCGTTCGTAACGATCTCCAGACAATTCGGTTGCCATGGCTTCTCTGTGGGCCTGCTGCTCCTGGATCTGCTCAACGATGGCGCCGATCCCGACGAAAGCTGGAAAATCTACCACCGTGAGATTCTCACGCGTCTGGCCACCGAGACGGATCTCGCCGAAGAAATCCTCGATCGCCAACGGCGCGCCAAACCCCGCCTGATCACTGGCTTCTTCAAGTCCCTGGGCAAGGGGCGCGTCCCGAGCGGAATGCAGATCCGCAACCAGATCACGACGATCATACGCGGTCTGGCTATTGAAGGCCGGGCCATTATCATCGGACAGGGAAGTTCAGGAGCAACGATGGACCTGCCCAACGGACTGTCTGTAAGACTCGAAGCACCCGAAGACTGGCGAGTCAAACAGGTCGCATTCCGGGACGGGCTCACCGAAACTCAGGCCCGGCTGAGAATTCGAGCAAAAGAACGCGAACGCGAATATCTCAGAAAACTCTACCGGGCAAAATTCCGAAGAACACCTGCATTCAACCTGCTCTACGACTGCTCGGAGTTCTCAATGGGACAGATCGCCCAGCAGATCCTCTACGCCATGAAGCTCAAGGGCTGTATCCCCAAACGCTGAAAACCGCGCGAAACCGCAAGCGGTTACGTGGTGCGCAAGCAGGCATCTCCCGCATAAGGATTAACGCCACGAGTGCGACAACCATCCGTAGTCGTCGCACCCGCAACCCACTTGATCCGCATTCCCCGGGCTCACGCACGGCTTCAGTGGACGATAATGTATCGCACGACCGTCCCCGAACCGCATCCGCCCGATGAGTATTGAGTGTATGTCCGATACGTCGTGGTCGGAGCGATGTAGTAACTCGACGATCCTGATCCACAGCGGCAGGTCGACGCTCCACACGATCCGCAAACCGACGTGCTGCGATAGCTGTCGTAAGGCAGCGTCGTGGTGGAATAGCTACCGTAACCAGATGTCCCGTAGTATATTGTGGAATACGATCGACTTACGACCGGGTTTCGATAGTATCCGACGGAACGATATCCACGGTAGGGAGATCGATAGTGGGATCTGCGGTAGCTGGATCCGTGGTAGGAGCGATACGACGAATGTCCACGATGCGAACCGCTTCGCCCCCCCACTGAAAGGCGAAAACTCACGCCCCCCGACGCAGGATCCGCGAAAATCAGCAGCCCCGCAAGCACAACCGCCAGTGAGACGCCAAGACGTGCTGTATGTTGCCTCTTCATGGCACACCAACCTTTCTGTCTTTTGGAAAACTTTCTGCTCGGGCTCCATTGGCCCGTTCAGTATAAACGTGGACGCACCATTATAAAGGTTACACCTGGTCCTTCGCATTTAATCAAAATTTCTTCCGTCGGGATTTCGAGCAAGGGGCACCGTTACCGTCCACTGCCGCCAACGGTTCACTGAGCTCAGGCTTGTCTACTGCTCGCTTGTCTACTGCTCACCTGTTCACCCCTCACCTATCTCGCGCAGCGCGGCGTCCCGCGAATCCCCCGAATCAGTGTCATGCGATTGTTGGGCCTGTGATCCTCACCTATTTCTTCTTGCCCATGCCCTCGAATACTCCGGTCATGATGAAGAATATGACCACCGGGAGCACCTTGAGTTCCGTTGGTCCAAAACCCGTGGGGGAGTCCGGTGTCTTCGCGAAAAACTGCAGGACAACCGCCGCAAGCGATGCAACGGCAACAGCGCCAAGAACTGCAAGGAAATGTCGCATAAATGAATTCTCCTTTCCTGGTTACGGTTGAGTGGCCTTGTGATGTTACCTCTCCGGCGCAGTGTTGTCGCGAATCTTGAACAACGCCCTGACCGCGTCGACGAACAGGTGGTAGAACAGGCATACCACGTAGAGCAGAAGGTACCCCAGCGTCAGTCCGATCATCATAGTGCAGGTCGCCGCGGCGAACCCGACCAGCGGGAGTCCCGACTTGAGCTCGATCGACGCCATGATGACCCGAACAAGGTTTACCGCCGCGATAACGATCATACCGCCGATGACGAGGGGAGCGGAACGTATACCGAGTTTCGCGATAAACGAAACGAGCCCCAGGGCTTCAGTCCCCGCCGACCCCTGCGGTTGGACCGAGATATTGAGGGCCTCGGGGTTTAGCGCCAGAGACCCCGTCAGCACCAGCACCGCACTGTATAGCAGCCCGTTGGCCAGTATCGCCACCACCGACTTGGCGTCGGTTGCACCGGTCGAATCGACGATCGCCCTGACCAGAATCGCCACCGAACCAAGCAGCAGCAGAACGGCTATGCAGTCCAGCAGGTTCCGCGAAGAGATCGAGCTTGGCGATGTCCTGACAATCTTCAAACTGGCCGAACGAATCTTCGCCAGGACATACTGGGCTACCAGCATCAGGAACGCCATTATCACCAGCGTCGTAACGCCGGGCGACGCCGGCGGCCTGGCCCATCTTGTCCTGACAGGCGTATCGCTGCCAGCCAGTATTATCGCCGCCACCACCGCCAAAACCGCCACCGCCAGGAATCCGTAAACTCCCACCAGGTATCCGATCTTCTCGACCGCCTCAAAGAGCCTCTGACTCAGCGACGGTCTGACGGCGTTGACCAGCATGTCAATCTGCGCCGCGGGAATGGGCAGCGGCGCATCCGGTGTCTCGCGCGGCCGCGAATTCCGTGTCGCACGCGCCCCGGAAGCCGGCGCCGCGACCGCCCGCGCGGGCTCCGGAGGCGGCGGGGAGACTGCCGCAGCGGGGATATCGTTGACCGCCTTGCAATGCGGGCATCGACCCTTCTTGCCCGCATATTCGTCGTCGACACGAATTTCCGTTCCGCAGTTGCTGCACTTGAACTTGATCATCAGCGACTCCTTACTGGTTAGCGGGCAGTAAATCTGGTCCGTTGGGGATTCTATCGACCGAGTCGGATGCAGGCAACGGTTATTGCATCATCAATTTCGCCGCTTGCGGCTTGGCAATCCGTCGGGCTTGGCGGTCTCATCGCCCGCATTTCCGCAGCCGCCTCGCGTATGGCGAGTTGGGGTCGTGTCCCGCATGCAGAGGCCAACCGTCATATTCGGAGACAAACGCCCAGGCCTGCGGGGATATTCGGCATTTGAGCGGGTTTTCCCGGATGTAGCGAATTGTCCTGCGAATACCGTCGGGATGATCCAGGAAAACCTTCCAACCGGACCGGGCCCAGACCGGATGACCGGGTGGCCGGAGACCAGAAGCGCTAAGCCGCAAGCGGACTGACTCCTGAACATTCTCGATCATCTGTTCCGCTTTGTCCCTGTGTTTGCGGATCAACAGGTGAACGTGGTCAGGCATAATCGCACATGCGTAGCAGGTGTACCGATATCGGGTCATCGCCTCGCCCGATCCGTCCGCGATCTCGCGGATTTCCGACGTGTTGAATTCCACCGGCGGAAAGCTAAGCACATCTTTAGCACGCGCGTAAAACTCACGAATCGCGCTCGACGGCGGTTGAACTCGTCGACGCCCCTGGTGAAGCTCGCCAAGTTCGGCGATAACATTGATGCCGACTGTCCGCGAGCAGCTTCCCCGCGGATCGGTGGGCAACCACCACCCGTAAGCGGTCAGTATCAGATGGTGCGCAATAACAATAGGCCGACCCACATCAATCTCCCACATCAAAACAAACAATTACGATAGTGTAAAACAAGCATCAATTCAAGACACAACACTCCGCCGTCCCAGCAGTCGTTCGCGCAGCGTCGCCGCTTGCGGCTTAGCGCCGTTCCGCCACAATCCGCCACTGAAAACCGATCACTGACCACTGTCGGAGATCCGCCTGGCGGGATAACTTCCTCTCCGTATCGTCTTGGGGGTTTCGATAATCGTATCGCCGTTCCAGACAATCGCAAGGACTTCAACGGATCGATTTTCACTCGGCGATTGACACTGCCCGAATCGTGGGGTATCGCACCAAAGAGGTCACGCTTGCCACGACGCTTTTGGACGCCGAGAAGAGGGGACCCGTTTTTACTCGCCGTTGGCATCGTGGCCGCCGAAGTAAAGGTAGTCGGGGTCATGCTTTAAATAAAGCCTGACCCCTACCCGAGAGAACTATTTTAAAAAGGAAGACGGGATCCCTTTTTCCTTCAGCCGTCGGCGGCGACCGCTCAATACCACTTCATCCCATCGGGCCCGTCGGGCGGATGGGGAAGCAGATGATCCCGCGGGTATGGCGGGGCCTCGCGGGTCGGGATCGAGTCGGGGTAATACTCGCGTTCCTCGGCACGCTGCTGGTCCGTGGCGTAATACTTGAGCCATAGGATCGTGTCCTCTTCGGATCCGCTGCCGACCAGATCCAGGAAGAACCCGCCCATGAACTCCCCGCCTTCTTCGGGCGATCGCATCTTCTTCCGTGGCTCGTTGAGCCCCTCACGCCAGAAATACTCGTACAACTCCCGATCGCTCAGATGCTCGGTGTGGAAGACGAACGTCCCTCCCTCCGCCAGGTGCTGGCACAGCTTCAACAGTAGCTCAGGCAGCAGTTCGTCTTTGACCTCGTCGGGCGGGAGCAGGTACACGCCGTCAGCCTCGAGTTCCTCCCGGTCGGTGGTCCACTCGGCCTTCTCGAAGGCCACCACGTTCTCCCAGAACTGCTCGATCACCTCGGGCGGCGCGTCGGGATTCTCGAAGGCTTCGATCTTGTCGCCGGTCAGTTCCTGCGCCTTTGCTCTCAACTCGTTCACACGAATGTCGTGATCGACTTTATCCAGTTCGTCCGGGTCTTCGATGGTCATGGGAATCCCTTTCCTGTTCAGGCCGGTCTCTCGCACAGTATACGGGTTCCCTGTGGCGATCGGAAGGATATCGCCGCCGTCTGGCGCCATTTCGACGGAACTTCAACGCGCTGCCCTGGATCGCGGTAGGGACCGCCGTTTCCGGCGGCCCCCCGCACAGATCCGTACGTGAGGAATTACCTCATACGGCTCGGCCCTTGGGTACAACGGTCAAGATACATCATCTCTACCAGCCGTAGCCGCATGCACGATACCTTGCATATAACGGCGTGGCAATTGGCAACTGGCAACTGGCAATTGGCAATTGGCGACGGCTTAACGGCGTCGCTCCGCGACATGTGAAAGCGGTGCCGAGCCCCCGCACTCCAAATTACTTCAACGGCATGGCAACTGGCAACGGCAGGGGCAAAACAGTTGTCGTCGGCCCTTCGACTTCGCTCCCTTCGACTGCGCTCAGGATCATTCGACAGGACAAGCCGTGGCCGGTAACATTTCCGTGTTTTCCGTGACTTCCGTGGTAGAAAAGAATCCGTGGCAAAAAATGCCGTCGCCGTAACCAAAACTTTGTGATCTCTGCGTTCTCTGTGGTAAGAAACTGTCGAAGGGTGTCGAAATCCAAACCGCCGCCCCGTCAGTAAAATTTGAAGATTCCATGTAACCTTTGCTTTATTGCGGATACTAACCCAATGATGGGATGGATTACGATGCAGTCACTGGCTTTACAGTATCGCCCGAGCGGAATGATCGGTAGAACGCCGATAAGGTTTGGCACGTTTACAATGGACAACAGCGCCGATTGGGCGCATATTACACCCATGGACGAGGCCGACCAGGCGGATATCAGGAATATACGGGCAACGCTGGCCGGCGACGGCGAGGCTTACTCCCGCCTTATCTGCAAGTATCAAAACGAAATATCCGCCCGAATGTGGCGGTTCTCGCGCGATCGGCGGGAACTTGAAGAACTGGTCCACGATGTGTTTGTCGAGGCCTATGTCTCCCTGAAGGGTTTCAAGGCCAGGGCGCCGTTCTCACACTGGTTGAACCGTATCGCCACGAGGGTGGGATACCGCCTGTGGAAGAAACTCAAACGCCGCGGCGAGCGCGAGGCGCCCCTGCAGGACTGGGATCAGTTCCTGCAAACCGACCCCCAGGAACCCTGGGAACCGCGAGAGGCGGCGGAAATGGTGCATACCCTGCTGGCGCAGTTGCGCCCGAGAGACAGACTCGTCCTGACGCTGATGTACCTCGATGAACTGTCGGTCAACGAGATCGCCGAACGGACCGGATGGAGCAAAACAATGGTCAAGGTTCAGGTGCATCGCGCCAGAAATAGACTCAAAGCACTGATGGCAGACCTTGGAATAGACCGAGAATTACAACCGTGAGCCTGTTGGAGAAATCAACATGGATCGACAAGAAACATTCCGAAAACTCGTAAAGGCAGCAAGAGATGATTCCCCCCCGCTTGTGGACGTTGCGCAAAGCGTGCTGCGAACCGTCGGTGCAGGCAGGAAGCCCAGAGAACTCGTGCCCTGGATATTCGCAGCCGCCACCTCGGCGGCGGCGGCGGCAATCGTCGCGATCGCGGTGCGCGTACTGATCGCCCGCCAGGACATTGGAGCAGGACTTATTGACTCGCTGTTTTCGGTGACACAATGACCGGCAACCAAACATCTGAATCGAGCGGAACTCAACTCAAGCCCCCAAAGCGCAACTGCGCTTCGTGCCTGATGCTGGCGGTAGTGCTGCTTTCGGGTTTACTCGCGGGCCTGGGGTTAACGATAATCTTCGACCTCGACGACAAAGCGACAGAAATGCTGGGGCTTCCGACCGAACCGCGGAAAACCAAAAGCATGATGGAATTGCGAGACAGACTTACCGACCGCTACGCGGCGGAACTGGATCTGTCGGACGAGTCAAAGAGCAATATCCGCGAAATCATCACCGAACACTTGAGCAGTTCGCTTGAGCAAAGAATCCAACTGCTCGACAAACTCTCTAAATGCCTTGATCCGGTACTCAACGACGCACAGAAGGTACAATGGGAGAAAGCAAAAGCCGATCGTATCAAGAAATGGGGCGAAGGGATGCCCACAACCCGACCGGTAAAATAACCTTCCCGATACTCCCGATTACAGTATTTTGAAAAAAAACGGGGGAAAAACCGCAGATACTCTAGTAATTTGGTCGCCTTTTGGTTAAATCTATCGCCTGAGGTTTCTGCTTTCGGACTGGATATCTTGGCTTGGATATCTATATTCAACCAAGGGTAGCCGGTCGGCAAGCCGCCAATACGCAATCTAAACACACCTGGAACGTAGAAAACCAGCCCGCGGAGCTAACTTATGGCAGAATCAATTGAAACTTTTGTTGCCAAGCTGCAAAACGAAGGAGTCGAGGCCGGGCGGAAAGAGGCCCAGTCGATCGTCTCCGTCGCGAAGGCCGAGGCCGAGAAAATCGTCGCCGACGCCCAAAGCCAGGCCGACAAGATAATCGCCCAGGCCAAAGGCGAATCCGAGAACCTTCTGTCGCGCGGACAGACCGAACTGTCGCTGGCGGCACGCGACGCGGCGCTCCACCTCCAGGAGACGCTCAGCAAATCCCTCCAGGCGATCCTGCGATACCAGGCCGGCGAGACCCTCCAGGATGTCAACTTCCTCGGAAAGATCCTCCACGAACTGATCCTGCTCTACGCAAAAGATGAGTTGGCGTCTAAAGGAAGCATCACGTTCAACGTTTCGCCCGATCTGCGGGGGAAACTCGCCGACTGGGCGTTGAAGGAAATCGGTCAGGACAGAATCGACGATATCGGCGTACACATGGACCTCCATGGCACGCTCGCCTCAGCGGGTTTTGAGTACTCCGCGGCGGGCTCAACCATTGAGGTTACGCTCGATTCGGTAGTCGAAACGCTGTCGAGCCTGGTGGGGCCCGAACTCCGCAAAGTGCTTGAATCCGCCGCAACTGACATCCCGAAATCGGAATAGCAACCCATGGCGGCAGGCAACAACTACTACCTGATAACCTCCCTGTCGGCGTTGGAGTCTCTCACAAGCGCCCCGCCGCTGTCGAACTCGGCGCTCCTGGAGCATATCGCCGACCGACCAGGCGCCGAAGAACTGGTCAAAACGCTGCTGCTGGCGGACGATCTGATGCAGCGCCAGGCGCTGCTGGCGGGCGAGATCGAGCAGGCCGATCCGACCATACTGACCGCCGAACAGGCCGCCGACGAAGAGCCCCTGCCCGAGTATCTCGCCGGCCCGCCGGAACCCGCCCCACGACGCATCACCGGAGACAGCCTGTGGGCCGCGTATTTCCGCCATGCCATGGAAGTGGCAAGGGCCCGCGGGTGCGGATTTCTGGAAGACTGGATCGGTTTCGAGGTGGCTATGCGGAACGCACTGGCCGAGGCACGGGCGAAAGCGCTCGGGCTCGATCCCAATGACTATTTCGTCGAACCGCGGCTCGGTTCGCCTGTCAACTTCTCGTCGACAATCGGCGAGTGGTCGGCGGCGCCGGATCCGCTGACCGGATTGAAAGCGCTCGACCGGGCCCGGTGGGACTGGCTGACGCGAAACGACCGGTCGTACTCTTTTGAAGATGATGAGATCGCCGCGTACGCGGCCAAGCTGATGCTGTTACACCGATGGCGCCGACTGGCACAGACCGCCGAGAACCGGCAGGACTGATGCCCCATTAAAGGATAGAGCTGTGATTGGAAAAATCGTGTCGGTTTTCGGAAACATGGTTATCGCCGAGACAGACGGAACCATCGTCCAGAACTCAATTGGATACTGCTGCCGCAACGACGGCGCCAAACTGCTGAGCGAGGTGATTCGAATCCGCGGCCGGATGGCCGACCTGCAGGTATTCGAGGCCACACGCGGATTGCAGATCGGCGACGACGTGGAGTTCCACGAGAAGATGCTCTCGGTAACGCTCGGGCCCGGGCTGCTGGGAAACATCTACGACGGTCTGCAGAACCCGCTGGTGGAACTCGCCGAAGAATGCGGTTTCTTCCTCCATCCGGGTATGTACCTCGACGGGCTGAACACCAAAACGCAGTGGGATTACACACCCGCCGCCGAAGTCGGCGCAACTGTCGAAGCGGGCGATACGCTTGGAACAGTCCCGGAAGGCATCTTCACTCACCAGATAATGGCGCCCTTCGGTCTGGAAGGACAGTGGACCGTCAAGTCGACCGCAACCGCCGGGGCTTACAATGTCGAGAAGGAAATCGCCGTACTCACCGGACCGGACGGGCGGGAGTTGCCCGTCACGATGCGGCAGGACTGGCCCGTGAAGGTACCGCTGAGCGTCTGCCGGAAACGGCTCATGCCGTCTGAGCCCATGATCACGAAGGTGCGCATCATCGACACGATGTTCCCGGTGGTCAAGGGCGGCACGTTCTGCATTCCCGGACCGTTCGGCGCGGGCAAGACCGTGCTGCAGCAGATCACCGCGAGGCACGCTGAAATCGACATCGTCGTCATCGCGGCGTGCGGCGAGCGGGCGGGCGAGGTGGTCGAAACGCTGCGCGAGTTCCCCGAACTTACCGACCCGAGAACCGGAAAGCCCCTGATGGAGCGGACGATCATCATCTGCAACACATCGGCCATGCCCGTCGCCGCAAGAGAAGCCTCGGTCTACACCGGCGCCACGCTGGCGGAATACTACAGGCAGATGGGCCTGAACGTGCTGATGCTCGCCGACTCGACATCCAGGTGGGCCCAGGCCATGCGGGAAGTCTCAGGGCGCCTCGAAGAAATCCCCGGCGAGGAAGCGTTCCCGGCGTATCTCGAAAGCCGCATCGCCGGCTTCTACGAGCGGGCCGGCGCCATCGAACTGAATGACGGGCGTATCGGCACGCTGACTCTTGGCGGGACGGTGAGTCCCGCCGGCGGTAACTTTGAAGAGCCTGTCACGCAGGGCACGCTGAAAGTTGTCGGAGCATTCCACGGTCTGAGCAGGGCGAGATCCGACGCAAGGCGATATCCGGCTATCGATCCGCTGGATTCATGGAGCAAGTACACCGGTATCATCGAAACCGGGAAAGTCGAGTTCATACGAGATCTGCTGCAGCGGGGCAGCGAGATTCAACAGATGATGACCGTTGTCGGCGAGGAGGGAACGAGCACCGAAGACTTCACCATCGGCCTCAAGGCCGAGTTCTTCGACAACTGCTACCTGCAGCAGAATGCGTTTGATGAAGTTGATGCGGCCACAACGGCTGAGCGTCAGCAGTTCGTCTTCGACAAGTTCCTTGAAGTCCTGAAACTCGAGATCGAATACGAAGACAAAGACGAGGCCCGCAAGAACATTCTTGAGGTCGCCGACTTGTTCCGTAACTGGAACTTCGCCGCCTCCGACAGTGACGAATACAAGAAACTCCTCAATCAGATTGACGAGTTCATCGCAACGAAAGGGCGCCAGTCATGAGGAAATACTTCGACCGGATTACACGAATCGCCGGTAATGTGGTTACCGTAACCGCCAACGGCGTGGGATACGATGAGTTGGCTGTGGTTTCCGGCAGTGCGGGCACTTCGCTGGCACAGGTCATCCGCCTGAGCGGTAACCAGGTATCTCTGCAGGTGTTTGGAGGAACACAGGGCGTCTCGACAGGAGACAAGATCCGATTCCTGGGCAAGCCCATGCAGGTCCCCTTCTCAGAAGATCTGATGGGTCGGGTATTCAACGGGTCGGGAGTACCCCGAGACGGAAGGCCTGTAGTCCAGGCCGACCCGGTCGATATCGGCGGACCGCCGGTGAATCCCGTAAAGCGGCGCATGCCCGACCAGATGATCCATACCGGTATCCCGATGATCGACATCTTCAACTCGCTCGTCGAAAGCCAGAAGCTGCCTATCTTCTCCGTAGCCGGCGAGCCCTACAACGAACTCCTGGCCCGCGTCGGTTTGCAGGCGTCGGCCGACATCATCATCCTCGGCGGGATGGGCCTGCGTCACGACGATTACCTGAAGTTCCGAAATACATTCGAGGAAGGCGGCGTGCTGGGCAGGACGATCATGTTCGTCCATACCGCAGCCGACCCGGTCGTCGAATGCCTGCTCGTCCCCGACATGTGCCTCGCGGTGGCGGAACAGTTCGCCCTGCAGGGCAAGCAGGTGCTCGTCCTCCTGAGCGACATGACCGCGTTCTCCGACGCACTGAAGGAAATCGCGATCATCATGGAGCAGATCCCCTCCAACCGGGGATATCCCGGCGATTTGTACTCGCAGCTCGCCAAGCGATACGAAAAAGCGGTAGACTTCGACGGTGCCGGTTCGCTGACCCTCCTGTCGTGCGTGACGATGCCCGGCGATGATGTTACTCATCCCGTGCCCGACAACACCGGATACATCACCGAAGGGCAGTTCTACCTGCGCAACGGGCGAATCGAACCGTTCGGATCGCTCTCGCGACTCAAACAGCAGGTAAACGGCGATACTCGCGACGATCACCGGGCGATCATGAACGCCTGCATCCAGCTCTACGCCACCTGTCGCGAAACGCGTGAAAAACGCGATATGGGCTTCGAAATGTCGCAGTGGGATGAAAAACTCCTGCGGTACGGCGTGATGTTCGAAAGCAACATAATGGACCTCGGCGTCAACATTCCCCTGTTCGACGCGCTGGATCGATGCTGGGAGATCCTGGCTGAATGCTTCGAACCTAAAGAAATTGGCGTTCGAAACTCCATCATCGAAGCACACTGGCCCAAAGAACTCGCCGAAGCATGACCCCGACCGCGAATTAAACCTTGGCAAAAAAAGTTAAATTAACCCGGCCGGAACTGAAAAAGCATCGCGACGCCCTGCAGCGTTTCGAGCGCTATCTGCCAATGCTGAAGCTCAAGCAGCAGCAGTTGCAGGTAACCATTCGCGACGTTAACAAGCAGCGACAAGAAGCCCGCGATGCGATGGAAACCGCACGCGAAAAATTCGATGCGTACGGCGAGATTCTGGTCGATATCGCCGGGGTGGACCTGCAGGGGCTTGCAACGCCCCTCGATATCGACACCACCTGGGCAAACGTCGCCGGGGTCAGGATACCGGTATTCGCCGGCGCCGAATTCCCAAAGCCCTCCTACAGCCTCTTTGCGACACCGGCGTGGGTGGACCGGACCCTGGAAGATCTGCGGGAAATCAACCGGAGACAGGCCGAAGTCGACGTCTTCGACGAACAGTATCGGATACTCCAAAAGGAACTGACCAAGATCGTCCAGAGAGTGAACCTGTTCGAGAAGGTCATGATCCCAAACTCCAGGGAGGCTATCCGCATCATACGCATCGCCCTGGGCGACGAAATGACGGCGGCCGTCGGACGGGCGAAAATCGCAAAGAGTAAACTCTCGGCCGAAGGCAACAGCGAAGACGGCGGGTGCGTCTACAATTCCTCCGAAACATTCGAAAGCAACACAGAATGATTGTCAAGATGTCAAAAGTTTATGTCGTCAGTCGCGGGGCCGACAAGCAGGCGATGCTTGACAAGCTGGCTGACCTGGGCGCTGTCCACCTGGCGCCGGTGGACCCCGCCGCGGCCGTTGCCTCCGAGAAAACCGTCACCGCAATCGACGGGTTCGACCGCGCAATGCAAATGCTTGGCGAAATAAAACCCGACGGCGACAAGCCCGACATCTCGCCCGAAGAGGCGGCAAATGAAATATTGGAAATCCAGCGGCTTGCGATGGAGCGAAATAACCGACTGACCTCGCTGCATCGCCAGTACGAACAGCTTGCCCCATGGGGCGACGTGACGCTTCAGCAGTTGACCGAACTCCGCGACGCCGGAGCGACCCTGGAATTCTTCGACGTACCGATCAAAGACAGCGACAAAATCTCCTGCGAGTGCCTACAGATCTTTGGCGAGTTGTCCGAGGGGCACGTGATGGTCTCTGTCGCGAATCGCGATAGCGAAGCCGAACTTCCCGAATCGGCGCAACCCATCGAACTGCCCACACGCGACAGGCCTTCATTGCAGACCGAAGCGGCGGAAATAGATCAGGCCCTGGCCGTCGATGGGCAGCGCCTGGGCCAACTGGCAGGCCTCCTGGGCGAGATGCGAAAGGCGCGCACCGAACTGCAGGCCCGCGCCAACATGACCGTCGCCGAGCGCGGCGGGATTTCCGAAGACAAGCTCTTTGCCATACAGGGTTGGATACCGACCGAACAGGCCGAGACGCTTTCAGATGATCTGGCGGCCTCCGGGCTCCAGGCAGCCGTCCAGGCCACTGCCCCGCAGGAAGACGAAGAACCGCCAACGCTGGTTCGCTATCCCCGCTGGGCCAAGCCTATTAACGCCTTGTTTGACGTCCTGGCAACCACACCCGGCTACAGGGAGACGGATCTCTCGCCGTTTTTCATGATCGCCCTGCCGATTTTCGCCGCGATGCTCATTGGCGACGGCGGATACGGGCTGATCTTCACGATAATCGGCATTCTTGGCTACAAGAAGATCGAGGCCAAGGCTGGCAAACCGTCTGCTCAGTTACTGCTGGTATTCGGTCTGGTGATGCTTGGGTGGGGGATGATAAGCGGTAATTATTTCGGAATCACGCCGGACAAGGTATCAGGCGGACCAGAACTGACAGGCATAGGCAAACTGATGGCCACTGTCGGATTCCTCTGGCGTAGCGATCCTGAGGCGTCGCGCAATTTGATGACCCAGATCAGCTTTCTGTTTGGCACGATCCATCTGGTAGCAGCCCATCTGCGCTCGGCGGTGGCTTTGGGCAAGCAGATCCGGACGCTGGCGGAAATCGGATGGTCGATGTTCCTTGTTGGCATACTGGGCGTGGTGTGGCTGCTGTTCTTCCCGGAAAACGTCTGGATGCCGCACCATGTAATGATCGCATTGCTGGGCGTCGGCGCCGTGCTGGTGATATGTTTCAGCTTCCCCAGTCGGAATCCCGTAAAGGTTATCGGCATTGGCGTTGTCGGAAGCATCTTACCGATAATGAACACTTTTTCCGATACGGTGAGTTACATACGCCTGATGGCCGTAGGAATGTCCAGCTATTACATCGCCCTGGCGTTCAACGACCTGGCGATGGATGTCGCCTCGGGCGGAGTGATAATGTGGATCCCGGCGGCGCTGGTCCTGGTGTTCGCTCACGCGCTGAATATCATTTTAGGTCTTATCGCTATATTCGCACATGGTGTGCGATTGAATATGTTGGAATTTTCAGGCAACGCGAGCGTTCAATGGTCCGGTTATCCCTACGCTCCGTTTGCAAGAACAAGAACAGTAGACGCAGGAGAGTACTAAGATGGACATGACATGGCTTGGTCAGATCGGGTTTGCACTGCCGATGGGTTTGGGTGCAATTGGCAGCGCATTGGGCATTGGAGCCGCAGGCAGAGCAGCGGCCGGCGCGTGGGCGAAGGAAGCCCGCGAAGGCAAACCAATGACCTTCATGTACATAGGCCTGACGAGCATGCCTTTGACGCAGACGCTCTACGGCTTCATGCTGATGCTGCTGTTGATGAAGGACAAGGCCTACGATGCGGCGTTCATGTCACAGAATGCAGGCGTGATCTTCAGCATTGGTCTGGCATGCGGTCTGGGCGAATTGTTCAGCGCGTGGATGCAGGGCCAAATAGGCGCCGCGGGCATTCGTGCAATGTCCGAAGCCGAAGGCAAACCGTTCCTGAACACCGTCATAGCAATGGGCATTGCCGAAACTGTCGGTCTGTTCTCCTTCGTCTTCATGTTGGGAATGATGCCTTAAGTCCCCGCTATGAACTCCGCATGGTAGCACGCCCGGACTTTGCTCGGCGCGTGAGTCAGAGGACCGCTATAACCTCTGCCCCCGCATGTGTCTGCGGCGTTTCATCCGCACGTGCGGGGGTGTTTCTTGCTCCAAGCCGATAAACCGGGTATAGTACCGTATCTATGACGAAACAACTGATAATACTAATGGTAGCCCTGGCGTTGACAGGCGGGTGCGCCATTCCCCAGGACCAGGGCACAAGAGCCTGGGAGCGGCGGGAACTTGATCCTGTTACGCGGCAGGGATACTACGTATTCGTACCAGACACTTACACATCCTCAAAACCAATACCGGTAATCGTAAGCTGCCACGGTACGCCTCCGTTCGACGTGGCCAATCACCACATCAAGATGTGGAAGAAACTCGGCGAGGACAACCGCTGCATCATCGTCGCCCCGGAGTTGGTTGGTACTGACGGGCTGCTGGGCGACGGTCCGGTGATAGCGATGCTCGCCAACGAACGATTCATTCTGAGCATACTCAGCCAACTTGGATATCGCTACAACATCGACCGGGCGAACATCATGATCACCGGTTTCTCAGGCGGCGGGTTCCCAACTTACTGGGTGGGCTTGCGCCACCCCGAAATTTTTTCCGCCGTAGTCGCGCAGAACTGCAATTTCAGCCGGGGCAATCTTCACGGCTGGTATCCGCCGGAAGCGAAGAACTCCAACGTGATGGTCTACTACGGTTCAAACGATCCGTTCACGATCGCGCTCCAATCACAGTTTGCGATCGAGTATCTTCGCGAGCAGGGATTCAATATCGAAACGCGCGTGCTCAGCGGAATGGGACACCAGCGGCGACCGGACATCGCAATGGATTTCTTCCGTCGTCACTGGACGCAACCCAGAGCATCTGCGCCCTGAAGCAGACGCACTTTTACAACGCGCCGTAAAATCGTTCGAGAATTGTTCAATTCAATACAAAAAAAATGTCGACGAAATGTTTAGTACTTCTTGCACGACTCAAAACTTCATTGTAAAAGACAGTTGTGAATCATCGTGCAGCGCGAGCAACAGCACATAGTGAAACACTAGCTTAGGAGAACACCAATGGCGAAGAAGAAAGCCGCAAAGAAAAAGAAAGCCGCCCCGAAGAAAAAAGTAGCAAAGAAGAAAGCTGCTCCAAAAAAGAAAAAGGCAGCAAAGAAGAAAGCCGCCCCGAAGAAAAAAGCAGCAAAGAAGAAAGCCGCCCCGAAGAAAAAAGTAGCAAAGAAGAAAGCCGCCCCGAAGAAGAAAAAGGCAGCAAAGAAGAAAGCCGCCCCGAAGAAAAAAGTGGCAAAGAAGAAAGCCGCTCCGAAGAAGAAAAAGAAGTAGACCCATCTGAAATCCCAAACTGTGGTCTTCGCAGCTCGCGGTAGAGATCACAGCAAGGCACAGCGGCAGGAGCAATAACACGTCAGCTCCTGCCGCTTTGCTTTTATAACGGCATGGCAGTTGACAATGCCCTCTTGCCTGCGCCGAACCCCAGCGTATAATGCGTGTTGTGCAAACGGTGGCAATAATCAATCAGAAAGGCGGCGTGGGAAAAACCACGACAGTAGCCAATCTCGGCGCGGCAGTCGCTGCCGGGGGACATCGGCTCTGCCTGATCGACATGGACCCACAGGCCCATCTGACACTGCACATGGGGCTCGAACCGGGCGCCAATCAACCAGGTATATACCAGGTGCTCACGGGCGACGCGCCGCTGGACGACGCCGCCGTCAAACTCAACGAGAACCTCAGCGCGGTCCCGTCCGTTATCGATCTGGCCGCGGCGGAAACCGAACTGGTGTCGGTTGTCGGGCGAGAACAGATACTGCGTGACCGCCTGTCGGACTGCAACTCCGGTTTTGAGTACGTCATGGTCGACTGCCCCCCGTCTCTCGGTCTGCTTACGCTCAACGCGCTGGCGGCGGCGGACTACGTATTCATCCCGCTCCAGGCGCACTTCCTGGCGCTGCAGGGTTTGGGCATGCTCCTCGAAACCATCTCGCTGGTACAACAGCGCATCAACCCCGCCTTGAAAGTGGGCGGAGTGATACTCTGCATGTACGAAAAGCAGACACGCCTGGCCGGTGAAGTAGTCGCCGACCTCGAAGAGTTCCTGCAGGCGGCGAGAGGCAGCGATGTACCCTGGGCCGACGCGAATATTTTTTCGGCGGCAATACGGAGGAATATCAAACTGGCCGAATGCCCGTCTTACGGTAAAACAATATTCGATTACGATCCGTACAGCCACGGCGCCATGGACTACGACGCGCTGGCCGAAGAGTTCCTCGCGTTCTTCTCACCGCAGGCCGCAGCCGATGAATCAGCCACGCAAAAACATCCCGACGAGCCCGCTGAAGAAATCGAAACCACCCAGACCGCCGAATCGATCGAGCCGAGCGAACCGGTCGAGCCGAGCGAACCGGCCGCCCTCCCCCAGGCGTCTCCGCCAATTGGTGAATCACCCGCCGAACCCCGTCCCGTGCCCGAGGCGCCTCCATCCCCCGCTGCCGACCACCCATACGGCGCCTCTCACTGAAGCGTCACCTGAACCGGCGTACCGCAACGATACCACGCCGGGATAACGAATCTTGCGGGCCTCCCCTTTCGTCAGACGAGTTGTCTATCGCCCCAGTCCCGATTCGGCTACTTCGATGGCCTTCAGCAGCGCGCCAGCCTTGTTGATGGTCTCTTCGTATTCGGTCTGCGGAACTGAATCCGCGACAAATCCGGCGCCCGCCTGCAGGTAGACCTTGCCCCCGGAAATCACCATCGTCCTCAGCGCGATGCAGGTGTCCATGTTCCCGCAGAAATCGACATATCCGACGGCCCCGGCATATGGTCCGCGCCGGATCGGCTCAAATTCGTCGATGATCTCCATTGCCCGTATCTTCGGGGCGCCGGAGACCGTACCTACCGGCAGCGCCGCCCTCAGGGCGTCAAACGCCGTCTTGCCCTCGGCGAGTTTGCCCTTTACGTCCGAACTGATGTGCATGACGTGGCTATAGCGTTCGACGGCCATAAGTTCCGACTCCGACAAGACAATACTACCCGCCTCGGCAACCATGCCCACGTCGTTCCTGGCCAGGTCAACGAGCATGATGTGCTCGGCGAGTTCTTTCGGATCGGCCAGGAGCTCGGCTTCGAGGGCGGCGTCCTCTTCTTCAGTCAGGCCTCTGCGGCGCGTTCCAGCCAGGGGCCTGTTGGTTACTATCCCGTCTTCGACGCGGCAGAGTATTTCCGGGCTGGCGCCGACGAGCGTGACCTCCGGGGAGTCGAACATGAACATGAACGGCGAAGGGTTCACCACCCTCAGGGCTCGATAGATATCAAAACTCGCCGCGGTGGTTTCGACGGTCAACCGCTGCGACCCGACAACCTGGAAGATATCGCCCGCGCGGATATATTCCTTGCAGGCATCGACCATCCGGCAGAACTCATCGCGGGAGAAACTCGACTGAAAGGACTTCCGCGGCAGGGCGGTGAGATTGACTTCGTCGACCGGGTGACCGTTGTCGTCGTCGCAGAGTCTGGCGACAGTTCGCTCTATCGCCTCGCACGCCTGCTGATACGCCCCGTCGGGATCGTCGCTGACGTGCGCGTTGGCTACTACTTTGATTGTTTTCGAAACGTGATCGAATATCACCATAGTTCGGTACAGACCGAACGACAGATCCGGAAGGTTGCGGTCGTCGGGCGGGCCTTCGCCAATGTTCTCGTAGTACCGCACCATGTCGTATCCGGCATAACCGACCAGCCCGCCGGTGAAACGCGGCAGGTCAGATATGCGAACGGACTTGTAGTCGCTGATGAGCTTGTGCAACTCGCCCAGGGGATCTCCGCTGGTGATGCTCTCGGCGCCCCGCCCGGTGCGCTTGATAGTGATTTTGTCTCGATAGGCCGTAAAAACAACTTCCGGGTCGACCCCGACGAACGAATACCTGGCGATCCGCTCACCGCCGACAACGCTTTCGAACAGAAACGAATTAGAGACCCGCCCGAAGCCCGACGGTTCGGCCAGACGGCGATAGGCGGTCACCGGCGTCAGGGCGTCGGCCATCAGTTGACGATACACCGGTATTGTATTTCCCCGCTCAGTAAGCCCCTTGAATTCATCGAAATTCGGATAGTAATGTTTCATCAATTGGCGTTTCCTGTAAGTCCGGAGGTCGAGGCGCCCGGCGCGATCAAGATCCGAATTGGTGCCACGCCACCCCCGCAGCCCCGATGGCGCCGGCATCCGATCCCAGGTCCGCAATGGCTACCTCGGTCTTTATCTCCGTCATCGCCCAATGCAGGTCCGCGAAATGGGCCCGCACGGGATCGATCAGGTCGGAGCCGGCCTTGGCCATCCCGCCGGTAAGTACAATTTTGTCCGGGTCGAATATTCTGGTAAGACTGACGCACGCCATCGCCAGGTGGCGCGCCGTGGCGTCCCAGACCTCGGCGGCGAAAGCGTCGCCGCCTGCGCGGGCCTCGTTAATGTCTTTGGAGTCGATGGACCCCTTGGTATCGAAGATGGCTCTCAGGGCAGTGGGGGGCTTTTCGGCGGTCATACGGGCCATCGTACGGTCGGCCATAAACTTCGCCGAACAATACTGTTCAACACATCCGCGCTGCCCGCAACCACAAGGCTCACCGTCGGGAACCAGGATCATGTGACCGAGTTCGGCGCCTATCTCGTGCGCGCCGTGCAGCACTTCTCCACCGATCACCACTCCGCCGCCGACGCCCGTACCAAGCGTCAGCACAACCAGGTCATCGGCGTCCTTGCCCGCTCCGGCGATGTATTCGCCGTACGCCGCGGCGTTGGCGTCGTTTTCCAACGCCACCGGAAGAGCGAGCAAATCGCTGACCATGTCTCTGAGGGGCACGTTGACCATACCGGAGATATTCGGACTGGCGATGACGATACCGGCCTTGAGGTCCAGCGGACCGGGAGAACCGACACCCACACCGAGAACCTGCTCGCTCGAGAGCCCGGCGGTGTCAATTATTTTCCGCGCACCGGCGGCCATCTGCTCGACGAGCCCGTCGGCGCCGCCGTCGGTGGGAGTGGGCAGTGCGAGTATCTCTGACGCGTTTCCCTGGCGGTCAGTCGCAACGAACTTGATGAACGTCCCGCCCAAATCTATTCCAACACACATCTCTGCCATGAGGAAGCCTCTACTCTATACCCGGGCTTTCTTCAACCAGCCCTCGATAACCTTGATCCGCTGATCCTTCGACGCTTCGGGATCGTACCCGGTCAACTTCGGAGCGACTTGCTTGAGAACGACAATAATGGCCCCGGCGACCTTCGGATCGGCCTGTTTGTCCTCAATGCTGCTCTTGAGCACTTCCAGCAGCGGGACAATGGCTCGCGAAGCCATGACCTGGAGTTCTCCAGTGGCCTTGCTTCTCGCCGATTCATCGGCCGCGGTCAACTGCCCCACCAGTTGCGAAACTCTTTTCTTATCGGCGATCCGCTGTGCCTCACGGGCGTCGGTCAGCACAGTCTGGAAACTCTTACGCATCTCGACAGTCAGACGCTGTGAAAGATTCTCCACCGCTCGATCCGCCAGCAGAATCGCGGGGGCATAACGCTGCTCGGCGACCAGCGCATCGAGCCTGGCGGAAAGTGCTTTGCGAGCGGACTCGAACACCGCACTTTCATTCTGCGCCGCCATCGCCTTTATCGCCGCCGGATCGTCGGCGGCAAGTAACGCCTCGATCCACTCGACCCAGGCCCCCGATGCCTTGGCGTCCTTGGCGACGAGCATCGCGTCATAGGCCTTGCGGAAATGCCCGGCGGCCTCAGCAGGTCTCGCCCCGGTCAGCAATGCCTGACCGAGCGTGCGGAGCGCTTGAGGCAACTTGGCGCCGTTCTGCGCCTTGACGGTCGAGACGAGCATCTCGAGAATCTCAATCCGCTGGGTTATTGCGTCGTCCCTTCCGACAAGACGCTGGGCCTCTGCCTCCAGCGTTGCCGCATCGGCACCGGCCAGAAGCCCCATCGCCACCTCCCAGGCCTGCTTGCGTACGGCTTGGTCGGTTTCCGCCTTGGGATCGGTGCGCTTCAGGATGGTCGCTAAATGATTTTGACCGCCCAATTTACCTAATGTGGCAATGGAAGCCACCCGCACACCACGATCGGAATCGCCGACCAGTGCGGCAATGGCATCGGCGTCGGCGGCCTGCCCGGCCTGTGCCAGGGAATTGACCGCCGCCAGACGAACTTTTGCCTCGTTGTCCTTCAACGCCAATCTGAGAACCGCCAGGAAACTCTTGTGTCTGATAACCCCCATCGCCGTCAAAACCGCTTCCCGCATTGCCACCGCAACGGTCTGGTCTTCCTGCCCTTTCTTTTTATACCGTCTGACCAAGGCGGAACTGGCCTTCGAGAGAACATCTCCGCTCAGCGGTTTGGCCGAGGCAATCCGGCCCAAAGCCAACGCGGCGGCCCCGGCCACCGAATCGTAGTTACTGGCAATTTCAGCCACAACCGCGGATAAGGCTTCGGGACTCTTGAGGTGCCCCAACGCGGTCAGTATTGCCTGCCGAACACCTTGGATTTCTTCCGTCTTCAATCCGGCAAGCAGCGCCCCGAGGGCTTCGGCGTCTCCCTGGTGGGCCACCAACATCACCGAAGCCTGCCTGACCCTGGGATCGGGGTCCTTGACCATCGCACGGATCCTGGCCTGAAGTTTCTCGGAGATTTTCTGACCACCGGCGATTTTCGTCTCGGTCAGAACCGTACCGGCCAATCGGGCATCGGCCACAGAATCAGATAGAAAACCAAGCAGCAGACCTTCCCGCTGTGCCTCGGGAACAGCATCGTACTGATCCCGCAGCGCCTGGGCCAACCGCTCTCGCAGGCGCTGGTTGTCCACCTCCAACTCGGCCTTCCCGCGGGCCAGAGAGTCCGCCAACTCCGCCAGCCATTTGGAAGGCGGTTTGTCCCGGTTGCGGTTCCACCACTGTTTTGCCAGGCGGCGATTCGTGCGGAACGCTTTGATGTTCGTAAGGTTCGCCAGCGCATCGGCGGCGGCGTCACGTATCGGAGCATCGCGATCGTCCAGCAGGCGAACGAGCGCATCGACCGTCCGCTTGTCCAGCGCCGACTGCAGCGCGGCCATCGTGTCGATCCGCACCGCCCGCTCGAACTTGCGGTCGGACGCTATGGCAACGAGTTTGTCGACGACCGCGTCGTCCTTGTAAACCGCCAGCGCCTTGGCGGCCGCCGGACGCACTTCGGCATCGCTGCCCGTCAGCATGGCCAGCAGCGGATCGATAAAGTCGCTCCTCGGTTCGGTCCCGTTACCGCGGGAAATGGCCTGGGCTACCGCAATTCTCGCCGCGAGGTTGTCTCCGGCAAGAAAGTCTTTCAGGGCCTCGACCGCCTGGGGATATTTCTTGGCCAACAAGAGTTCGGCCGCTTCCAGTTTGGTCTTGGGAGATCGCGCGGGATCTGACAACTGCCCGCTGAGAGTGTTGAATTCCTTCTGCTCGGCGTCTGTAAGACGTTTGAGCACCTTGGGCTGGGGCAGAGAAGCATCCACCCCCAAAAGCATAACGACCGCAATGACAATAGTTCTCAATCCGGTACAATTCACTGCACAAAGTCCATTTTGTCCAACCAGACCCCCACCATATATACCATATGTACTCTAAATCGGCGGTAATGTCAAATTTCGCCAGTCTGGAGTTGTTTCAATTGGGCCTTGACCTGCACTACCCGCCGACGATACCTTCAAGCGCAGTGTAGAACTAGTCCGCAACCGCTCTTGAACGAAAGGATTTATCATGGTTGGCATATGGATTGTGATTGCCGTCGTACTGATGATCGCACTGCTCCTGATTGCCGTATACAACGGTCTGGTGCAGAAGCGAGTCAGGTGCCAGAGCGCCTGGAGCCAGATTGACGTCCAGCTCAAACGCCGCTACGACCTCATCCCAAACCTCGTCGAAACGGTAAAGGGTTACGCCTCGCACGAAAGGGAGACGCTCGAAGCCGTTATCCAGGCCCGCAACTCCGCTATCAACGCCAAGGGCGTCGCAGAGCAGGCCGGAGCCGAAAACATGCTCACCGGCGCCCTGGGCAAGCTGTTCGCATTGTCGGAGAGCTATCCGGACCTGAAGGCCAACGAAAACTTCTCGCAACTCCAGGAGGAACTGACAACCACCGAGAACAAAATCGCTTTCGCCCGCCAGCACTACAACGACTCGGCGGCAGTCTACAACACCGCGAGAATGAAGTTTCCCAACAACATCGTCGCCAACATGTTCGCCTTCACCGAACAGGAATACTTCGAACTGGAAGACGCCTCGCAGAAAGAGGCGCCCCAGGTTTCTTTCTAACGCACCGCCGGCGCAAGCGGATTCAGATGAACTGACGACCAGCAAGCAGAGTAACAACAGTAATGGGCGGCGAAACTTTTCACACGCTTATCGCAAAGAACCGGCGTAACAGTTTCATCCTGATCGGCGGATTCATGCTGTTCTTCGTCGGGATGGGGTTTCTTGTCGGCATGGTGTGGGGAGGCGGTCAGGCCGCGTTCAGCATAATAGTGGCCGCCATTGCGGGTATCGTGGCGTTTATCCTGACGCTGGCGAGCTACTTCGGCGGATCGTCGGCACTGCTGGGAATGAGCCGGGCAAAGGAGATCACACACGCCGACGATCCGCAACTGTTTAACGTGGTCGAGGAAATATGCCTCGCCGGAGGCATGCCCGTCCCGCGGATATACCTGATAAACGATACGGCCATGAATGCGTTCGCCACAGGCAGGAATCCCCGGCACGCGAGCGTGGCGATTACCGTCGGGCTGCGGTCCAAACTCACCCGCGACGAACTCCAGGGCGTTATGGCGCACGAACTGAGCCACATACGCAACTACGATATTCTCTATGCGATGCTGATGGCCGTCATGGTCGGCGTTCTCGTGATGCTGTGCGATATTTTTCTCCGAAGCATGCTCTGGGGAGGAGCGCGCCGTCGCGGGTCCAGGAGCAGCAACGGTAAAGGCAATCCGCTGCAACTGGTCCTGATCGTCGTGGCGTTAGTCCTGGCGATCATTGCCCCGATACTCGCCCGCATAATCCAAATGTCGCTTTCCCGCCAGCGCGAATACCTTGCAGACGCCGGTAGCGTGGAACTGACCCGCAATCCCGAAGGCCTGATCGGCGCATTGAACAAGCTCGGTGGCGACGTCGAAGTGCTCGAAGTGGCCAATCGCGCCACCGCGGGCCTCTACTTCGTAAATCCGATCAAAAAATTTGAAAAAAGAGCGTCCAGCATTTTCTGCACGCACCCGCCCATCGAGGATCGCGTTGCAAGGCTGCAACAACTGACCGTATGACCCCCGCCAACCGAAGACAAAGCAGATGAAAACTCACGCCCCACAAAAATACAGGGACCTCGAGAAACTTGGGTTTCTCTGCCGCTGGGCTCTGATGGCATTGGTTGCTCTGGTCATACTGGCGGCCACCTGGGCAGGCCTGTCGGGAACCATGGCTGTCTCTTCCGATTTGGAAACATCGATGCTTCTGTCCGATGCGGTGTGGCGCCAGGGAGCGCCCAGGCCTGCACTGTATTGCTTTCTCGATGGCCCGACACCCCGATCCACCGCACCGCTGTTCGTCTACAAGGACTACTTCGGACACCTGCGATTCCCTCAGACCGACCGCGAGCACAACGAGGTGATTTCACAATTTCCCGCCCCAGGCACACACCGGATGACTCTCATAGGCCTGCCATACGGGCCGACGGCCTTCAAACAGGGCCCGGCCACCTTGACAATCGTTCCGGAGCCGGAGACCGTCTACCTGATGGACGCCCGATTCCTCGCCGGCGTCGAGCGGGATGACAAACAAACCGCCATTCGGATAGCCAAGGCGTGCTCACGCCTCGGTCAGCTCGTGCTGGTCTTCCCGGGGCGGCGGAAATCAGTGGAGGACTTGCGGACCGAACTCGACCAATACAGCGACATTCCACAAGTGTTCTCCCTTCGCAAAGGACGCGGCGATCTGCGGACCGTCATCGCGTCGATCGCCCGAAAGCTCAGACGCCGCGGTAAGCCCCCCCCAGGCGGTCACAGCAAACCGTACGTGATCACCAGCGACGCTAAACTCGCAATTTCAACCGCCTGGCAAAAACACTATACGCACCTGGTCGGGTCCGACAACGCGCCGCCCGAGTTGCCCGAATTCATCAGACTGCACGCGACGCCTGAAAAACTCGCCGAACACCTTACTAAAGAGCATACTGTCCAACCGCCGATACCATAAATGATATAAGTGATAAATGGAGTGTACCGCTACAGCTACTCGTAAGGAGTATCAGATGTCGACCAACAGGACATGGATGCCGGCAGCTATCGCATTGGTCGCATTACAGGCATTGTGCGGTTGCTCCTCCACGCCGGCAAACCAGCTCGGGTTGGTACCGCAGCATCGCCTGGACCTCACGGGCGCGTCCAAACCCATAGTTCATACTATGCACATTCAACCCGTCGCGGCGCCTTCGGCATCGCCGGATCCGTGGCGGGTCAGTGGATATCGACTCTGGCGATATATCGTCATCCACCACAGCGCCACCGATCGCGGTAATGCCGCAATCTTCGATCGGTCGCACCGCCGGAGGGGATGGGACGAGTTAGGCTATCACTTCGTCATCGATAACGGAGACGGCGGGGCTGACGGGCGGATAGAAGTCGGCAGCCGGTGGAAGAAACAGAAATGGGGCGCCCACATCGGCGGGACGCCCAATAACGAATACAACAACCACGGTATCGGTATCTGCCTGGTCGGCGACTTCCGCAACAAGATGCCCTCGCGGGCCCAGATCGCTTCTCTGGAGCGTCTTGTGCGCCAGTTGGCAAGCAAATACCGCATCGATCCGGATAACGTCATCGGTCATCGCGATGGGCCGAATGCTGCAACGGTTTGCCCGGGAGCAGTATTAATGAACTGGATAAACCGCACGCTTCGCCCGAGATTACGCACGCAACTGGCCGGTATGCGCTAGCAGTCCGTAGCGAGCGAGCTTTTCGGGGTCTACCTTCACGCCGAGACCACGCCCGCGAATTGACTTCAATCGCCCGCCGTAACCAAATCTGAGCGACTTGCCCGTCAGATCGTCAGCCAGCAGGAAACGCCCATAGTTGCCCTCGACAAACTTCGCCCCGGCGCCCCCCGCCGCCAGAAACCGCCGCTGCGCCGCGGAGAGAATACTGCTCTCGCCGACCATGCAGCCGGCGACAAAGGGAATACCGCTTTCGGCAGCCAGGGCGGCAAGAGCGCCTGCCGCGGTGATCCCGCCGTTCTTTGAGATGCGAATGTTCCACCACACTTTGTCGCCGGCGGACAGCAGTGCTTCGGCGTCGGCGAGACTCACGAGCGATTCATCCGCCATCAGCGGCAGCGAGCACCTCGCGGAAAGTTCGACCAACTCCTCCGCCGAGCAATACGTGGGCTGCTCCACCACGCAAACGCCATACTGCTTCAGTTCATCGACCCGAGCGGGCGTCTCGTCGGACGACCATCCGCCATTAACGTCGACGCGGAGAGTCAGCTTCCCGGCCTTGATGCCCTTCGCCAGCCTGAGGCTCACTACGTTGAAATTCTCCCGATCGACTTCCCCATCGAAGCCCAGCTTGAGTTTGAAGTCCCTCAGACCGAACCATCGCATGTGCTTGAGCTTCCTTACCGTTCTCGCCGGATCGGCCGACCCGAGCACGCCCGAGACGCAAACCCCAATCGGGCCCGCGAGCGGGTTATCGGTCAGGGCGTCGTATTGGGCGACATCGAGCGCGCAGGCGGCGGCTGACATGCAGCGGCCATCGGTGTCGATGCGGGGAATCGCACCTCCCTGCCGCATCGCCGGGAAGATTCGCTCGCGCAGGTCTTCGATAACGCTTTCGAGCGTTTCACCGGTAACGTATTTGCGCGGTAGGGTTTCGCCCCAACCCTCCCGGCCTTCAGGCCAGACCGCGCGGAGAACGACCGCCTCGGAACACTCCCTGACCGCGGCGGCATGTTCGAATCGCCGCATCGGAATCGCCGTGCGGTAAACCTCCATCAGTGTTGGAGCGTTGTCTGTCACTCGGACGCTCCACGCGGGGGTTTGCGAACGGGATCGTATCCGCTCTTGCCCCACGGATTGCATCTCGCGATCCGCCAGAGGCCCTTCATACCGCCGCGAAAAACACCGTAGGCATCGACGGCTTCTATGAAATATTCGCTGCAGGTCGGCGTGAATCTGCACTGGCGCCCGACCAGTGACGACAGAGTTGCCTGGTAGCATCTCACCAGACAGATCACCGCCTTGCGAGGAGCGGTTATCAGGTTTTTCAGTGCCCGGTCAATTGTCATCGCGGGTTTCCTTGGCTCGCGCGGCGGTGGCGACGATTTTCGCGGCAAGTGCGGCCAGTGAATTACGCAGGCCCGCGAGTGTCAGGCCGGCGCGAGCCCGCGGCAGCATTATGAAGTCCCAGCCCGCGGGCAGGTGCTCACGGCTGGTGCGGAATGCCTCCCTGCACAGGCGCTTTACGCGGTTTCGAGCGACGGCGTTACCGTGCTTGCTCGAAACCGCCGCCGCAACGCGCGACGGCAACTCGCCGCTTTCGTCCCTGCGAGCGCCTATGAGCGTAAGGCGTGCGTCCCGGGCACGCGGACCTTCGTGGAATATCCGCGATATTTCCCGACCGTTCCTGAGTCGCAGCTCTTTGCCTGCACGATGACGCATATAGTCGGGCACCCGTCCGGACCGGGCGGCGCTAGCCGCAATTACTCCACAACGACCCGGAAACCCACGTGATAAACCTTCTGCCAGTCCGGATAGCCCAGGCGGTACGACGATGTCGAGCGATGCTGCCTGTCGTGCCACGAACCGCCGCGAACAACTCTCTTGCCCGTCGCGGTCGCGTCGTTGCGCCCGTCAGTGTCGCTGTACGGATAAGGCTTGTACTGCGACCTGGTCCACTCGGCGGCGTTTCCGTGCATGTCATACAGTCCCCATGCGTTGGGGGCGTACTTGCCAACGTCGGCAAGGTGCAGCACGCCGTCGTTGAACCGCACATCCTTCAGTTCGTAATCCACGTCGGGTTTGGGGTTTTTGATGGGCTTGGGATTGACGCCCTTGACGGCCATCTCCTTGACCGTAACGTCGGCGAGATTGGCGAATTTCGAGAAGTCAGTATCCTTGTCGCCAAACGAAAGCGGGCTCGACGAACCGGCGCGGCAGGCCCATTCCCACTGGGCTTCGGTCGGCAGGGTAATTTTCCTGCCCGTCTTCTTCGACAACCAGGCGCAGTATTCCATCGCCCTTTTCCACGAAACGCGGATCACGGGGAACTTCTCCGACGTGTCCATATAGTACCCGCGGTTGACCTGGTCCTTGTAGTGCTTGTCGTAGACGCCGTTCTTGTACTTCGGGTCGAACTTCTTGTATTGCCCGAGCGTTACTTCGGTGGCGCCCATGTAGAATGGCTTGGCGATCGAGACCTTGGTCACGGGCATTTCCTGCGGCGTCTCGGTGTTGGAGCCCATGGCGAACGAACCGGCGGGTATCTTCACCAGACTCATCTTGGCTCCGCCGCCAAGGTCCAGTTCGATTGCGGCGGCGGTACCCTGCTTGCTCTTTGCCGCAGGCGCACCGAACGGCCAGCCGGTAACGCTGACATTCCTGATGTCGAGTTTGAGCGGCGCCGGCTTGATGAACTTTTCGGTCAGCTTGTACGGTTTGTAGATGAATTCAGGATTCGAGTCGACGCTGGCGTAGATTTTGCGAAGATCGAGGCGTCGCTTGAGGATGTCCGGTTTGGCGCCGGCTTCCGTCCAGGTACCGTGCCACGGGGCGTTCAGGTCGATCCAGGTGATCAGGCGGTCCCAGGCCTCTTTGTCGAGTTTGACGTTGTTGTGTCCCTTCTGGAACATCTGTACAAGTTCGCTGGTATCGGCGTGGAACTCCAGCGGCGTCAGCAGGTGATAATCGCCCTCGGGCCCGTTGCGCCGCACGTACGGATGCAGAGCGGTGTGGGCCATTTTGGGGTCGTGGAGGTCGGGGATCTTCTTTCCGTCTTTCCTCGGTTTGCCGCTGTGGCATCCGACGCAGAACTTGTCGAGAACCGGCTGGACTTCTCGCTTGAAGCTGAAGCCGCGAGCCGGTCCATACCACGGGGTGATCTTCTTGGGCTGCTTGCGGGACGACAGGGTCATCTTTGTCGCCGGAGCGGTGTCCTGGCTCTCGTGGCATCCGATGCAGGAGAGTCTCTCGCCGGGCATTCCGACCAGCCAGCTTCGCATCAACTGCAGCGCCTTTCCTTCTTCATCCAGCGGCTGAAGTGCGATCGGCGTGTTGGCGGGAATCTGGAAAGTCGTCGAGCCGTCGGTTTCCACTGCTACGGTGCCCAGGATGATGTGGGCGTCCCATCCGGCTTCCATACCCATCGCGTAGTGTCCGCCTTTATTTCGCGGACCGTACTCGTACTTGTAAACGCGAATATTCTTGACCGCTCCGCGCGGAACGCCCTTGAGGCCCGGGCCCACGTAGATATCGCTGATGATTACCGTCGCCTCCTTGGCGCCGGGGACAGTGCGGTCCGGAAGCATCGGCGGTCGCTCTGTCTTGCGGAACGGTACAGGCTCGAAGAGGCTCTGTCCGCCTTCATCCTTCTTCAGCAGCAGCATGTTGTCGAATACGTCGACCAGGAACAGATTCCATCCGCCCAGGTTCACCGAGGTGAGGAAATATTTGTCGCTCAACGGGAATGGATGGAGGAAGTGGGGCTTGTACCGCCCTGCCAGACGGTCGACCACGAGGGGCTCGACCTTCTTACCGTGTTGCCCGATCAACTGCACGGCGCCGTCGGCCTCGAACCGCCCGAGGGAAGTATCGAACAGGACCAGCGGGCCCGAACGCGCCGTACCGTGATGCCCGCTTACGATACCCGCAAACTTCGTCGATGATCCCGGAACCGGGCGCGTGTAGAACAGCGAATTAGGCCAGTACGAATTACTCCCGTAGTACGCCTTCTGATCCGTACCGTCGGGATTCATGTGCATCAGGACGCGAGAGAAGTAGTGTGCCGAGTCGGTGTATTCCCACCTGAGGAACATCACGCGTCCGTTGTTGAGCATTGCCGGATACCAGTCGTGGTCCTGCTCGAAGCACAGGCGCCGAACGCCCGTACCGTCGGGGTTCATCAGGTGCAGGTTGGCTACGGCTTCTTTTCCGCCGACGCAGGGAACTCCGGAGTACACGCTGGTCGAATTGAAGATGATCTTCCCGCTGGGCAGGTAAACCGGGTCGTAGTTGTCGATATCTTTGCCCATATCGGGCGACACCTGCCGCAGGCCCGTCCCGTCGGCCTTGATCTCGAAAACGCCCCACGTGCCGTTGGCGGCGATCGATGAAAAGAGAATCTTGTCGGCGTCGAAGTTCAGGTCGGTCTCGCCGACGTACTTCCCGCCATCTGGCGTGAACAGCGGTGTGATCTTACCGTCATTCAGCGGCGAAAGAACGACGATGTCGTTGGTGTAACCGGTTTTCTTCAGGCCGGTATTGCCCTTCCAGTTGTTCGCCAGCGCCGCACCCTTGCGCCGGACCAGCAGTAGCTTGTCGAAGTCCAGCAGCGGATTGGCCAGCAGCGCCTCGCGGCGAAGAGCCTCGAACCCCTCGGCGCCCTTGCCCTCCTTGAGTTGGGGCTCGAGCGCGTCGAGCCTGGCGAGAAACGCCTTGCCCTTGGGGTATTTTGCTCCGTGCGTCGCGGTCAGATCCTTTATCGCCATGCGCAGCGATTCGGCGGTCCCGTACGCCGACTTGCCTGGCGCCGCGGGCGACGCGGGACGACGCTTTCGGTTGCGGCTGCGGCCTTTACTGCGAGCCGGAGCCTTCTGGGGTTTGATTTTTGCGATTGTCTTGCCCGCGAGCTTGCTCTTCGAGGAACTCTCAACCGCCAGGATCGTGGCGCCTTTACCCGGTTTGGCGAGATCCGCCGACCAGACCACCTTGCGTTTGGCGTCCAGGATCATGACGCGGGAACCGTGGAGTCGCGACTCGTATCCGTCGCGGTTCCAGATCGACACCTTTTCGATCGCGGCGGATTTGCCCAGGTCAACTTCCCACGCCGGATCGGTCACATCCCCAACCGTGTGAGTGATGGATCCATCCGACCAGTCACCGCTGGCATTACCGTCCACCGCGCGGCTGGAAGGACCGCTGGCGGTGCTGGACTGCACGGTCTTCTTCTTCAGCGCGACGTTCTTACCGCCGCTGAAGACCTGAACTTCCGCCAGCGACAGCGTCTTACCGCCGCCGGGAATAACCACATGAACGTACTTTCCGCTAACGCTCGCCGAGGCGGCCTGTGCGGCAGACAAACAAACAGCCAGTACGGCTGCGGGGATGATCCTGTTCAACATTTTTCGATCCTTTCTATCTGACGACTCTCTTTGTTGTTCTTTGTCGGACGATCTTGTCGCGAGAATTCATTATACCAGCAAATCGACGCCGATGCGCATCACAAAAACACGACACACCTCCCCCCTGACGAAGAGCCAGGAAGTGAGTAACAGTTTGAAACGATCGCGTATTGCAGTGTTTGCCGTTATCTGCATGTCCTTCTTCGCCGCCCTGCCGGCCCCAGCGTCGGTCCCGACCCCAACTGCGGAACCCGCCGGAGGAGGGTGACTTGAAGACCACGCAACATCCGTCTCAAATCACCTGAACCACATTTTTTCAAGAAGTTGCGGCGATTAGACAACCGAATCAGTGTCCGGACCGCCCCCGACCGGTCCGTAATATGCGTTGGTACGAGACTTGACCGAGGCAACACCTTGACCCGGGCGGCGGGAAACTGTAAAAATGATCCAGAAATTCGCGTAGCCGCCGCTCGGAATCGCTTTGGAATCTTTTGGAATTTTTTGAAATAGTGATGTCGGCAAGAAAGCTCTTTGCAATCCTGAGTCTCTCGGTCGCGTTTGCGGCGGGATGTAACCTCCCGCGATCGGCGGGCGAAGCTATGGCGTTCGATCACTACGCCATAGGACAGGTTCTCGCTGAATCGGGCGACATGGACGCGGCCCTTGCCGAACTCCTCGAGGCCATCCGGTGCGATCCGGAGCTTTCGGTTGCGCATGCGGCCATCGGTGATATTCATCGTAAGCGGGGAAGCCACCGCCTGGCTGTCGGAGCATACCAAAATGCCTGCCGCGTCAACCCGTACGCGTTTCGCCCCCATTACAACCTCGGGGTCACGTACCAGGCACTGGCCCAGGCCGCCCAGGCCGTAGAAGCCTACACCACGTACCTCAAAGAAGCGGTAAACGTTTACCTCCGCGCGGTTATCATCCGCGAAGACGATTTCGACGCGAACCTCAATCTTTCGGCGTGCTATTTCCAGTTGGGCAAGTACGATATGGCTGAGGAATACTGCACGGTGGCGATAGCATTGAATCCCAAGTCGCCCCAGGCCCACAGCAATCTCGGAATCATCTACGACAGCCAGAACCGTCTCTACAAGGCCATCAGGGCATACAAGGACTCACTGGAAATCGACACGAACCAACCGAAGATACTCCTGAATCTCGGTTCGACGTACATGCGCCAGGGTCTGTGCAAGGCGGCGTTGTCCCCGTTCCGCCTGGCGGCGAAGCAGGACCCGAAAGATCCGGCACCCTTCCGCCAACTCGGTGAGTGCTATTACCGCCTGAAACAATACGAAAAGGCCGTCGAATCCTACCAGCAGGCGATATCGCTTGATCCCAGAGACGCCTCAGCCCTGCGGGGGCTCGGGACCGTCCATATAACCCAGTATGTTCTGGCGCGGGATAACGGTCAGTTGCGCGACCTGGGCCTGGCCGCGTGGCGGCGGTCGCTGGAAATCGAGCCCGAGCAACAGGACCTCATCAAGCTCGTAGCGAAATACACACCCAAAGATATAAACCCGGAACTCTAGGACGCGCCAATCCATTTGAAACGTCCCGCGGCTTCATCCGCAAACTGCCGATAACTACCCGACAAGAACCCTCCCAAAAAGGCGAAATGAAACGCTATACTATTATGGGAAGTAACAAGAGCGTCAGGTTAACATGATAGGAATATCGAAACTATACTGCGGTACGGTCGAGGCGTCCGACCCGCTGCGCTACGGACGCGACAGCGCACGCCTGCCAAGCAACCTGCTGCAGTTCTCCGAAGACAAGAAGCCCGTTCTGGTCTGGAACTGCACAAAACGGTGCAATCTCAAGTGCAAGCACTGCTACTCGGCCAGCACCAACCAGCCGGACCCCAACGAACTTTCCGACGATGAAGCCAAGGTCATGATCGACGACCTTGCCGCTTTTGGATGCCCCGTGCTGCTGTTCTCCGGCGGCGAACCGCTGATGCGCCCCGGCGTAACCGACCTGATCTCGTACGCGCGCGCCGCGGGCCTGCGGGCGGTGGTTTCAACCAACGGGAACCTCATCGACGAACCGACCGCCGCCAAACTCGCCGACGCGGGCCTGAGTTACGTCGGGGTGAGTCTCGACGGGCTCAAGGAGATAAACGACAAGTTCCGCGGTGTCGACGGAGCGTTCGACCGGGCGCTGGCGGGCATCCGTAACTGCCTTTCCGCCGAGGTAAAGGTCGGGCTGCGGTTCACTCTCAACTGTCATAACATCGGAGACGTGGCGGGCATATTCGACCTGATAGAAGAAGAGGGCATCCCCCGTGTCTGCTTCTATCACCTCGTGGACACCGGCAGGGGCAAGGACATGTCCGACGCCGTGCTGAGCTACCAGGAGACCCGCGACACGCTGGACCTGATCATGGACCGCACCGCCCGGGCACACGCCGCCGGAAGGACGCTGGAAGTGCTCACGGTGGACAATCACGCCGACGGTCCTTACCTCTACATGCGACTCAGAGAAACCAATCCGGCCCGCCGCAAGGACTGCTTCGAGCTGATGCAGATGAACGGCGGGAACTCCAGCGGGCAGGGTATCGGATGCGTGAGTTGGGACGGAGAGGTCCTGCCTGACCAGTTCTGGCGCCACCAGGTACTCGGTAACGTACGCGACAGGCCTTTCAGCGAAATATGGAGCGATCCGGACCATCCGTTCCTGTCGAAACTTCGCGACCGCAAAAGCTATCTCCAGGGCCGCTGCCCGGCCTGCTGCTGGTTGAACGTGTGCAACGGTAACTTCCGGGCCCGCGCCGACAAGGGCGGAGACGACATCTGGGGCGACGACCCGGCATGCTACCTCACAAACGAGGAAATATCGCCAAGCCAGTTGGAACAATGATCGGCCAGGAAAAACGCACTTCACATATTCGCCCGGGTAATGTATACTTACTTTGACCTACGGGGCTGTAGCTCAGTTGGGAGAGCGATTGGTTCGCAATCAATAGGTCAGGGGTTCGATTCCCCTCAGCTCCAGTCTTCGCTCGCCGCAACGCGGCGAGCTTCGCCTTGGCAGGCCAGTCTTCTGGCTTGCCAGGGTGAACCCGTAGGGGAAGACTGCCACAGCATAGCGGCACGAGCCGCGAAGCCGGGCCTTTGCCCCCTGCAGTAACAGCCGCAAACTTCACCTTGGCAAAACCAGGGAGAAACCCGCCGTGGAAGGCAAGTTCAGATATGTCTACATGCTCCAGAGCATCGAATACCCGGAGCATTATTACGTCGGCATGACCGAAGACCTGCCCGAACGCCTCAAAACTCACAACGCACGTGGAGTACCGCACACGTCGAAGTTTGCACCCTGGCGGATCGAAACCGCCATCGCCTTTCGAGACAGGGAAAAGGCCCTTGCCTTTGAACGGTATCTCAAGACCCACTCCGGCCGCGCCTTCGCCAAGAAGCATTTCTGATGGCTTGCCAACCGGCAGCGGGTTTTGTGCGTTTTGGCCAGTAAAGACCTTTGCGAGCTTTCACCGTTGCGCCACCGCACCCAACCACGTGACGGGGTAACTGCCAAGATCGCTTGCCACGGCGTAGCCGAAAGGCGAAGCCGGGTCTCAGACTCTCGAAATCACGGGACGAGGTACAACCCGGTCACGTGACGGCTAAGCGATTGATGAACATCTGGTTACGCAATATCGTCATGCCGCGAGGTTTGGGCGTGTAATGCCAGTAGGCGAAGGAATGAAAACCCCCGCCCCGTGACGTTTGCAGCCCGGCACGCCGTAGCCGCTGGCGAAGACGGATGCCAGAAAACGCTCACATGATCGTCACATGAGCGCCGTCTGGACCGGCGTGGCACTGCAATGGCACTGCTTCGGGGGCGCGAGCGCGAGGGTTGGCAGGAGGAGGCTTGGCTGGTCGCACCGGTGCCATCGGGAGAATCTTGTTGTACTTGACGTCGATGTGGCCAACGTGTATCGTAAATGGTCGATTGAACCCGACTCTCCGGCTAAAGGAGATTTTGTGTAGAATACGTTAGGCGAAAGAACGGGGAGCACTTTCCATGAGATTGTTTGATTGGTTACGCGGAAAGAAGAAATTCGATAATGCCGCAATGGATGAGCTTGCTGGTTCCATTGCAGATGTGCTGAACGTCCAGATATCGATTGCTGGAGGCTGCACAGTCGATCTTGCTACATCTCAAGGTTCCAAGGCGTTGGGGTATGTCTATGGAGTGGTTGACGCAGCTCTCCGTGGCGTTGGCCAAGATATGGCTAACATGTCAATCGGTGTTCCGGTCACATACCAAGTCCTGCGGAGAATCTTTCCTGGTCATGAGGACCGGTACCTTGAGTTCATCTCGCAGTCGATTCAGAATGATCGTGACATGATGGCCGGACTTATGAAGGGCGGACAACAATACATAGACTGGCTGAACGGAAAACTGAATGCACCAATGGGTTTGGCACGCTACCTAATCGAACTACGACCTGATCAACCAGAAACAGGAGACGCCTAACAACGCCATTCACACGGATGGGAATTCCGCTGCGCTTCATTCCAGCCGGTGATAGCAAACGTTCGCAATACATACCATGAAGAAGAAATACTGCGGAAAATGGTTGATCAAGGAAATGGAGGCTTGGGATAAGGACTTTATAGACCTTATGGAGCCAGGCCATATTACAATCAAATCTGATGGTCTTGGTCTTTTGATGTTTGGTGCCATTCAAACTGACATCGATTGCCGAATAGAAACAATCAATGATGGTGAACGCCTGGATTTCACCTTTAACGGGATCGAGGAAGGAGATCCGATATGCGGCAGAGGCTGGGCTGAAATAAATGGTCAACAGCTCGTCGGTCGAATTTATATTCATTTGGGCGATGATTCAAGTTTCATTGCTCGGAAAGATTAGGAAGGCGACGTTTGCGAACATGTCGCTGCTTGGGGTGCCACTAACGGTCCGCCCTAGAATTCGTCGTTAGCCCCTTCGCCGGCATCGTGTTCGCTGCTTATCCTACCGCACCGGAAGGTTTCTGCGCAGCTTCTCCAGGCTGATTCCCTCCGGTTCGTCCGTCTTCGCTATGCTTCGCCGTGACAAGTCCCCGCGCAGAATGGCCTCGACGATGTCCGGAGCGAGGCTGGTCAGTCGCAGCATGCGGCCAACGTAGGTGCGGTCGACGCCGAGGGACTGGGCCAGATCCTCGATGCTCGGGTACTCGCCGGACTCGAGTTGCTCCTGCCAGCGGTGGGCCTTGGCGATGGCCTCGATGAGCGTCTGGTTGGCCTTGCGCTCGGGCGTTGCGGCGGCTGACGGTTCTCCATCGGTCAGGATCATCTGCCTGCCGTTGCGGCGGTAGAACCGCATGGGGATATGGACCACCACCGCGTCGCCGTCGCGGCGGACGCGGAGGCCGGGATAGCGGTCTTGCTGCCGGTTCTCTATGAGGGTCATCCGACCAGGCCTTCGCCAATCGCCACTTCTGGTGAAAAGAACCGCTGGAAGGCGGCTTTTTTCATGCAGTGGCGAAAACGCTGCGTATAATGCGTTAACCCTGACAGAGTAAAGGAAACCAACATGTCGCTTGAAGGAAAACACGTCGCGATAATGCTCGATCAGCAATACCAGGAACTCGAGGTCTGGTATCCGCTGTACCGCCTGATCGAGGCCGGGGCAAAGGTCTCGTGCGTCGCCGCCAAAGCGGGCGCCGAATACTCCTCGAAGCTGGGATATCCGTGCGTTTCGGACGTGGCGGCGTCTGAAGTGCGGGGCGAGGATTTCGACGCGGTGATCGTCCCGGGCGGATGGTGTCCGGACTTCATGCGCCGCGACGAGTCGATGGTGAACTTCATCCGCCAATGCATCGAGGCGGATATCGTGCTGGCCGCCATATGCCACGGGCCCTGGATGCTCTGCTCCACCGACGCGCTGAAAGGCAGGCGGGCCACGAGCTTTATGGCGATCAGGCACGATGTGATAAACGCCGGCGCCGAGTGGGGCGACGAAGAGTGCGTGGTTGACGGAAAGCTTATAACGGCCCGCAAACCCGACGATCTGCCCGCATTCATGAAGGCGATTATCGACGCGCTCAGTTGACGGCCGGCGCGTCCGGATCGAACAGCGCAGTACCGATTCGAACGATCGTGGCACCTTCTTCGACGGCGGTCGCGTAGTCGCCGCTCATCCCCATTGACAGGTGCTTGAAGCTGTCTCCGCCGATCTTCTCCTGCTTCATCTCATCGAATACCTCCCTGAGGCGGACGAAGGCGCGGCGGGTTGCGCCGGGCTCACCGGAAGTCGGCCCCATCGTCATCAGGCCCGTCAGGCGCACCGACCTCATCGAGCATATCATCTCGCCGAGATGCAGCGCGGCCCCGACGGCGCATCCGGACTTCTGGTCTTCCTGGCTGCAATTGACCTGCAGCATTATGTCCACGACTCGCTCGTCGGCTTCGGCACGCATGGAGATTTCCTCGGCCAGGCGGAGCGAATCCACCGAATGAATGACATCCGCTGCCGTCAGCGCCTGTTTGACCTTATTTCGCTGAAGATGCCCCACCATATGCCACCTGACCTCACTGTGCAGCGAATCACGCCGCTGGTGAAGGTATTCGTCGAGCTGCGCGAAACGCTCGGCGAGTTGCTGGGGGCGAGACTCACCGAGATCGGTCAGACCGGCTTTCAGGCAGTTCTTGATCGCAACGACATCCACGCTCTTGGTGACGGCGACTATCCTCACACTGTCGGGCGACCGCCCCGCCCGCGCGGCGGCGGCGGATATCTCCCGGCGGACTCGATCGAGGTTCTTCGCGATTTTGTTAGCTGTGACAGCCATTGGGCTGGCAAACATACCACGAACAATCTCCCCGGGCAAGGTCTTTGACCGATGGCCTGAATTTTTCGGCGCGGCGGGGCGGGGCGTATCGTATACTCGAAGCGAGGGCGGGCGCCAGTGCATGACGTCGTAACAGGGAGGATTAACGTGAATTCCACAAGAACGATCCTGATGAAAATGTGCCTCAGTTGCCTGCTGCATATGTCCGACGAGCAACTCGGGCGAGTCCTCCCGCTCCTGACGAGTATCGCACCGGGAAGCCCGGACAATCTGCCCGCCCCGGACGAACTCGAAACAAAGGTATTCGCCTGCCTCGATGCCCTGCCCGCCACGTGAGTTAATCGACCGATCGCGGAGCAAACGCGATGGCGACATGATCGATCGCACAAAACAACATACCGCCCTTGGCTTTACACTTGTCGAGCTGCTCGTGGTGATCGCCGTTATCGCGCTGCTGGCGGTCCTTATGCTGCCGACTCTCAGCAGTTTTTCCCGCGTGACTAACAGAACGACGTGCGCCAACAATCTCAAAAGGATAGGCGAGTCGATTACGCTCTTTTCCGCTGGCGACCCCGGGGGGCAAAGGGCGCTGGTGAACCCGGCGAGGTGGCCGACTCAGTTATCCGAGTTCGTCGGTGACGGCGGGGTGTTCATCTGTCCGGAAGGCGATAGTGAGTTACAAACCGCCGAGAGTGTCCCCCTTCCCGACCTGGTGAGTATCCACGTGACCACCACGAACTACGATCTCGAGCTCATTGAGGGCCCCTACGTTGCCAAGGTTTCCGACGAACAATTTCGGGCCATAACCTTTCAAACGGGCAAGCGCATTAACGCCCCGGCGTACGATGCCGGAGCAGACCCGACGGTATTCTGGTATCTCCTGGAGGACGTACCCTTCGAGCGCGGCGACCTCGACTATGACATAGGGATAAAGGTAACCGAAAATGGGGACGGGACGGTCACGCTCAGCGTCAAGCAGATCACCGGCGCCGGTTATGATTTCAACCTGGTCGACAAAACCGACAATCGTAAGATACTCGTGCGCAAGTACGAGATGGACGGGAGCGCCGACCACGAAGTTATCGTCGGCGAGGGCGGCGGCGGGCTGGCGAGCTACGGAATGAACGCCGCCTTCCAAAGCATCCTGGACGATCCCGACAAGATCATGGTGATGGATTACGCATGGTTCGTCGCCCGCACGACTCACGACTGGTCCGGCGAGAAGTTGAAAAGCAGCATACCCGGAATACCGATCTTCGCACGCCATCACGGACAGATAAACGTACTGTTCACCGACGGTTCGGTGCGCCTTAAACGCCCAGACGAAGTCAACCCGGCCGATCCCGACGTTCAGAGAACATTGTGGAACGAATGAGCTGTCAGCTAATAGCTGCTGTAAAACAATGAGACTTAAGCTTCTGATAGCCGCCGCCGCGATCCTGGGCGTATTGGTAATATGGCAGTTGATGCGCCCCGGACCCCCGCCGGTCGACCAGCTCGATGCGCGTATGGAGAATCTGCGCCTCGCCGGTGACGTCGAAGCTCTCGCCTCCGAAGCCGAAAGCACGGACATCCCGACGGCAAGACGAGCCGTGGAGACTCTTGGTTACCTCGGTCCCGAAGCCCTCCCCCAACTCCGCCGCGCACTGGAAGACCGGCGCCCGCAGATCCGCCAGAAAGCCGCCATCGCCTGCGCCAGGGCGGCGGACCCGAAAGTGGCCGCCCCCCTGCTGGCAAAAGTCGCCCGCACTGACAAGAGCCCTGTAGTACGCGCCGCGGCCGTCACGGGGCTGGGGCGGGCGCGAGCCTACGATGAAATGGAAACACTTCTTGCTGAAATGAATGATGATGACGTTATAGTCCGCGGCCGCGCCGCCGAGGCTGTGGTGAACATTATCGGACGAAGATACCCCTACAATCTCAACGCCCCGCCCGCCAAGCGACTGGAATCCATCGCCAGAATCCGCAAGTTCTGGGCACGCGCCAAAGGCGCTGTGGGCGAATATTACGATAAGGTCCGCAAGCGACGCAAAGATGCGAAGACAGGGAATCGCTAACCCGTCTCCGCTTGCAGCTTTGGTCTTCGTTGAAACTACGACCCTACAAATCGTCGTGACAAGTCAGACCGACGCGTGAGTCGGGCGCTAAACGCGGTGTTTACGGGGATTGACAAATTCGGGAGGTATTGGGATCAGGCTTTAGTCGCTGCGGGATCAAGCTTTCGCGTCCTTGACCGAGCCGGGACCGGGTGTTATGTTGTCTGTAATCGGCTTGGGGACGGTATCCAGGCTTCAACGAATCCGCGAAACGGGCCGAACGGATGGGTCAGATGATAAACAGGGCTGACGCGGAACGCCTGGCGCGGCGGGACAGTCGTGAGACAGTTGCCAGTCGGAACCACAACCGCCGCATGTTTGCGGAAAGGAGAAATCGGATCGATGAGTTCAGATTACAAGCCTACCTGGCAGCCCAAACCGCTGCCGGCGGCCACCGACGAGGATCTGGCCGGGTACGAAAAGTACAACCGAAGGGTGAAGTTTCTCCGTATAGCCCTGTTCGTGATCAGCCCGATAGGCCTGGCGGCTGACCTGCCCGCCTACATAGCCGGCGACATTAACGCCGTCACGGGATGGGGCGCCCCACTTCTGATGTTGGCGCATATGGCGGGTTTCGGGCTGTGCCTGATGGCTGCGGCCGAGTTCCACTTCGGGTCCTTCATGGCGATAGGCGTGATGGGCCTGTTCCTGCCCTGGTTGTCGTTCATCGTGGCCTTGCAGGCGCCGCCGCCGCTGCGTAAATGGACCGAGATGACACCCAAGGACCGCGAGGCATACGGGCGAAAACTGTGGAGCCTCCTGGTACGAGGCTCGATACCCATGGAGGGAATCGCCAAATGCGACAGTTGTGGTATTCCCTTACCGCGGCAGAGCGCATCGCAGTTATTTGCCCGTGATTGGCCTGAGAAGGCCGATGCGGAGACGCTGAAATACATGAGCAATGCCCTGTTATCTATCAACGCGTTCCTCCGCACGGTTGTGGGCCTGCTGGGAACGGTCAACCCGTTTCGGACCGATTGGGGCAAGGGCTCCAAGGATTTTGTCGCAGCCACTAACTGGGCTCGCAGCCACCTGAGCGATTACCACCTCCGGCGATGCCTGAGTTGTGAAAAGGACGTCTGTCCGACTTGTCTGCCCGGCACGACAGACCGGCCCGGGTGCGTTCTTTGCGAAACCGACCCCGCCCAGTCGACCACACCGGCTGAGTGCCCATAATCGGGGTAAATGAGGACGTTGAGGCTGTTGGGCAACAGGGGGCACTATAGGGCAGTGCCCCGAATTTCCGTAATTCCGGGCGCATAAAAGTGGGCGACAGACGGCGCAATGCGCGGGGGGAGACGCATCACTGATTGCCTGTCGCCCATATTCCGGACGAATCCGTGTGGAGAGCACTTCGCATAAAACGGAAGAGCTATTTGACTCCACCAACACATTATACACCACAACCACCATCGGTAGCAATCCAGTTATGTAAAAAATATTCCAAATTCGCCAATCGCGCCCGTAACGATCATTGTCGATCTCGCGTCTCGGCGGCCACCATCGCGTGGAGCCCTACCGGCGGGACCTTGACCACGCTACCGCAGGGCCAGTTTCAGGACCTGATCGATATTCTCGACAAATTCGAATTTTATCCCCTTGCGGGCCTCGGACGGGACGCCGACCATGTCCTTGCGATTGCGCTGGGGCAGGATAACGGTCGTGATACCGGCAAGCTTGGCGGCGAGCACCTTCTGCTTGAGTCCGCCTATCGGAAGGATCAGGCCTCGGAGCGTTATCTCACCGGTCATCGCCAACCTGTGGCGGACGGGCCTTCCGGTGAGCATGCTGACGATGGCCGTACAGATCGCCGCACCCGCCGACGGTCCGTCTTTCGGTACCGCGCCGGCGGGAACGTGTACGTGAATAGCAGTTCGAGATATTTTCGCGGGGTCCAGGGAGAGCTTGTCGGCATTGCTCTTGATGAGCGTCAAAGCCGCCATCGCCGACTCCTTCATGACATCTCCGATATGCCCGGTCAGGGTAAGTTTGCCTTCACCTGCCGCTTCGTACCCGGCGGCCTCGATGAAGAGAATGTCCCCGCCGGTCGGCGTGTACGCCAATGCCGTAACCACACCGGAAACATTCGCCGATTTCGCCCGCATCGCCACCTCGCTGACGTAGAACGGCGGTCCGAGGACATCGTTGACGGTGGCGGAGGTTATGTTTGTGGCCTTGTTGTCGGGCGCTTTTCCGGACGCCACTTTTGCGGCTATGGCGCGGCAGAGCGAACCGATCTGGCGTTCAAGTTCCCTGACACCGGACTCGCGGGTATAGCTCCGAATAACCGTCCGCATCGCAGGAGCGGTCCACTTGACAAGTTTGACGGTCCTGGTGCGCCTGCGGGCGCCTTTGGCGGACTTCACGGGGATTGTCTTCAGGAGCCCGTTCTCGGCGAGTTGTCTGGGGACAAGATACTTCGAGGCTATGTGCATTTTTTCCCGCGGGGTATATCCCGGGAGTTCTATAGTCTCCATTCGATCCCGCAGCGCCGAGGGCACGGGTGACATAAGGTTGGCGGTGGCAATGAACATCACGTTTGACAGGTCGAACGGTACGTTGAGGTAGTGATCCTGGAAGGAATTGTTCTGTGCGGGATCGAGCACTTCGAGGAGGGCGGCGGTCGGGTCGCCTCGGAAGTCCATGCCCACCTTGTCGAGTTCATCGAGCATGAAAACGGGATTGCAGGTTCCCGCCTTTCTGATCTCCTGAATGATGCGCCCGGGCATCGCCCCGATGTACGTTCTCCTGTGCCCTCTGAGTTCGGCTTCGTCGCGCATTCCGCCGAGGCTCATCCTGATAAACTTCCTGCCCAGCGCCCTGGCGATGGAGCGTCCGAGGGACGTTTTGCCCACCCCCGGCGGACCTACAAAGCACAGAATCGGACCGCGCGAGTGCGGGGCGAGCTTGCGAACAGCAAGATATTCCAGGATGCGCCGCTTGACCTTATCGAGATCGTAATGGTCCTTGTTGAGTATCCGCCTGGCGCGATTGACGTCGAGATTGTCTTCGGTGCATGTGGACCATGGCAGCTCCGCCATCCACTCCAGGTAGGTCCGTATCATGTTATATTCGGGACTGGCCGACGGGATTCTCTCGAGCCGGTCGAGTTCTCTAACAGCCTCGGCCTTGACGGGCGGGGGCATGCCCGCGGCGCCAATCTTCTCTCGGAGTTCGGCTATTTCGACGCCTTTATCATCGGTCTGACCGAGTTCTTCCTGGATCTCTTTGAGCTGCTGCTGAAGGTAGTACTGTCGCTGGCTCTTGTCGATGTTCTCTTTGACGCGATTCCGGATATCCTGCGAAAGTTCCAGGACCTCGAGTTGCTTTTGCATCGCCACTCCCACCTCGCGGAGGCGTTTGGCGACATCGAGTTGTTCGAGCAACTTCTGCCTCAAACCCAGGTCCAGTTCGAGATTGGCCCCAAGAAAATCGGCGACAGCGCCTGGATACTCGATGTTTGAAACGACCAGAGTGGCCTCGTCGGGAATGCCGGGCGACAGCTCGATTACCCTGGTCGCAAGCTTGCGCGCGTTCAGTTCCAGGGCCTTGGTCCTGGTCGTCGCCGCGAACACGTCCTTCAGCGCGGTGATCTCGGCCTTGAAGAACGGTTCGCTCTGGGTCCATCGGTCGATTCTTACTCGCCCCAGCGCATGCACGATGGCGCTGAGCGCGTCGCGATCCACGCGCAGCAGTTTCACCACCAGCACTGCCGTACCGATCTGGTAAAGGTCGTCGGGGCCCGGATCGTCCTGGTCAGGATCCTTCTGGCAGACGGTTACGAGCACCTTCTGTTCGGGCAGCACGCTTTCGATCAGTCGCAGCGACTTGGGGCGACCAACCGCAAGCGGAATCACCGTCCCGGGAAAAAGCACCATATTCCGTACGGTCAGAACGGCTGTTTCGGAAGGAATGTCGGGCACCGCCGCCCGCCTCGATTCACGATTCCCCAGAATACTTGGTTCGAGAATGATCTCCGGCTCGTCATCTGTGATTATCTTGCTGACGGCCAGTTTGTCGTCTGGTTTCTGTTCTCGAGCCATAGCCCCAAAATACCTTTTCTGATTAGCCTGAAAGAGCGTCTGTCAGGTCCCGGCGTTTTGCCGCCCGATGTCGCATGGAGGCGATTACGGCTTCCTGGGTATCACGACCCACAGAAGACCACCGCGATACGTGGCTCTGATATTGCAATCGTCGGCATCGTCGGGCAGTTCAATCGCCCGGTGGAACCAACCGTGATCTATTTCCATGAGTCGGATCTTCACGCTGTCGGCATCTTCCCGGGGGGCGGGCATATCCCGCGTACCGCTGAGGCGCAGGACGCCCTCTTCGGTCTCCAGTTCAATGCCCTCGCCGTGCAGACCTGCGAGGTCCACCACCAGCGTATAGCGCTGTGGGCTTTCATAGACGTTTATTGCGGGCGACCAGCCCTGCTCCGAACAGTAGTGATGGTAGCTTCCACCCATAACCTTATCGCCCCACTTGCTCACCGGCCCATGAGCCGGTTTGAAAACCTGCCCGGATTCATCGTGAGATGCTTGCGTGCTCATCGGCATTATCATAGGACACATATCAAAACCCTTCCTTACTCGACCGGCAAGTGCGTGAGGCGAGCGTTAAATCGAAACCGAACAATAATTGAACTTCCCATAACATGAGATACTTACGCGATCTGCAATATCCTGCACCTGTATTGTATCGGAAGACACCGGCGTATACCATCAAAAAACACTCCCGCGCCAGGCAAAGTTTCCTTCCCGATTAAACGGTCACCGGAAGTCTTATTCTCCTCTCCGCCGACGGGGACGGGACGCGGAATCCTTGTGCTTTCCGTCGTCAACGGTTGGTTTGACGGTCCGGGGGACACCACCGCCTCCCGAAGATCCGACACCGAGTTTCTTCAACTCCCAACGCACATTGGACAGGGCTGAGGCGGCCTTGATCCGCATGGTGTCCTTCTTGGTATACAGGTCCAGGAACCGGACCCAGCAGGCTTCGCTCCGCCGCAGCATTGCCGGCTTGCCGCTCCTCGATGCGCGGTCGGCGAGTTGACCGTACCATGCGCCGAGTTCCTTCAGCGCGACCGTCTCCAGCTTATCCAGCGGCCTGGACGCCAACTGGACGTATGTCCTGAGCAATTCGTCACAATCATCGTTGAGGATCTTGCTCGCGGCGCCGGGATTGTCCAGGTCAATCAGGTAGAAATCGATCAATTGCTCTCGAATCTTGATATCGTGGGGATTGGCCTGGAGTTTCTTTGCGAGGGCGTCCCTCTTCTGCGAGAGCTTCAGCAGCGCCGCGAACCGTGCCGCCTGCAATCGCATCTGCGGAATACCGGACATTTTGAAGTCTGTCGCCACGGACAGAGCTTTGCGCATGTAGATACCGGCTGGTCCGTATTTCCCGAAGCGGGCGGCCGCATCAGCGGCGGCTTTCAAGGCTCCGACATAGTCCCTGGCGGCGGTCCGCTTCTGTCTGTCGCCACTGGCCAACCTGAGGCGATTGAGCAGCAGTTCCAGGCGTTTCTGCCAACAGTGGTTAGTCTGTGCGGGCACCGCCCGGGCCAGGCGATCCATCGCATTGTATGCAAGGCGGTGACCCGCCTGCCACTTGGACGCCAGATCATACACCGCGTCGCACATCAAGGTCCGCAGTTCATCGGGCAGTTTTCGGGCGTTTGCGGCATTGAGCATCTCACCGGCGAGCTTGAGGTCATCGTCGGGGATGGTGGTGTCCTTTACGTCCCGGATCCTCTGGGAGTAAATCTTCCTGAACGTTTCAGCGGGACTGCCTTTCGCCATCGCGGTATGGAAGAACAACAGCACCGTGAAGGCCGCTATCGCCGCGGGGGTCAGATGCTCAAGCAGCTTCCCGCTCGTTCTGGTTTTCGCTTTGCGGGGCATCGCACGATTCGCGGCGGCAGTCAGGGGCGAAATGCCCCGGACATATTCTCCGGTTGGAGGATGATTTTGACGGACATGACCATTGTCTCGCCGTCTCGGTATAGTTCAATGGGGATAGTCGTTCCCGGGCTGATATCGGCCACAATATGGCGGAATTCCTGGCTGTTGGCGACGGTCTGAGAATCAACGGAGAGTATGAAATCACCGTCCTTGATCCCGCCCTTATCGGCAGGACCGTCGGGAGCAACCATAATCAC
>JADHXQ010000108.1 GCA_016782885.1 Phycisphaerae bacterium
AGATATTCTTCAACAAGCTGCTCGGGCGTTCGGGCCGGAGCGCCCACGACGACAGTGATGTTATTCTGCGTGAACAACTGCTGAGCCCGCATGCCCATACCGGCGGCAATGATCACGTCAGCTCCTTGCTCGTGTAACCAGGCCGGTAAGACTCCGGGTTCGTGGGCCGGAGGGATAAGCAGCGTCTTGCTGACGATATTGTTCCGCTCGTCGGTCTCCACGAGGGCAAACTGCTCGCAGTGTCCGAAGTGCATGCATAAACATCCGCCCGCTAATGGAATGGCAATCTTCATATTGTAAGTTTCCTTGTTTTCGTGCTCGCTTTTGGCGCCGCAATCAGTTCGATCGTCAGACGCCAGGATATTTTGCATAACGCGCTCAAACGCCTGGGCGGCGGGGAAATCCGCCGCCTTTGCGGTAAACGGCGCTCCGGCATCTCCGGAGATCACAACTTGTGGATCGATCGGAATCCGCCCAAGCAGTGGAAGGCCCAACTCATCAGCCATCGCCTCACCGCCTCCGGCCTTGAATATATCCGATCTCTGACCGCAATTCGGGCAAACGTATCCGCTCATGTTCTCCACGATCCCGACAATCGGCAGCGACAGCACTTTGCAGAATGAAACGCATCTCCGCACGTCAGATATCGACAGGTCCTGCGGTGTTGTCACGATAATCGCGGCGGCATGGGAACCGACGAGTTGGGCTATTGACAATGGTTCATCACCGGTTCCGGGCGGGGAATCGACGACCATGTAGTCCAGGCGTCCCCACACAACGTCCTTGAGGAACTGGCGAATCACACCATACTTTCGCGGTCCTCTCCATATGACCGCATCGTCCAGATTATCCAGCAGCAAACCGATCGACATGACCGAGAAGTTCTCGTCCACCTTTATGGGTAATATCTTTCCGGGGACGATCTCGACCTTTCGTTTCTCCAGGCCCAACAGCTTGGGTATGCTCGGACCATGAACGTCCACGTCCAGCAACCCGACCTTCTTGCCCGCGCGCGCCAGCGCCACGGCCAGATTCGCGGCCACCGTGCTCTTGCCTACACCGCCCTTACCGGAAAGAACCAATAGTTTTCGACCGATATTTCGCATTCGCTCCTGGAGCATCAACTCTTCCATCTGGCGAGCGACTTCATCGGTCGCCGGTGCTTGTGCATAACTCTGTTCTGCGGTCATCTTTCTTTCTGTCCTTTATTATTCACCGGCCTCATCCAGCGCGGCGCGAACATTACCCCAAATATCCCTGATGTCATTTGTAACACCGTTGGGGACATACTCCACAACTGAGAGCTTCTTGATCTGCGCTTCGGTCACCGCACGGTCATAGCGGATCCTGCCGGCGAGTTTCAGCCCTCGTCCGATGGCCCGAGCTTCGATCTGCAAGGTGATATCTTCGTTCACGTCCCATTTGTTGATGCACAGGACGGTCTCGATACCGAAGTGCCTCGTCAAGTCCGCCACGCGCCCCATATCGTGCATACCGCTCAACGTGGGTTCGGTCACCACCAACACCAGATCCGCGCCGCCGATGGAGGCGATCACCGGGCATCCGATCCCCGGCGAGCCGTCAATAAACACCAGATCGAGCTTCCGGTCTTCAGCGATCTTTTTCGCCTCGGCGCGGACAAGGCTGACGAGTTTCCCGGAATTCGCCTCCGCCACGCCGAGTTTGGCGTGAACCATAGGCCCGCGGCGAGTATCGGAGATGAACCACTCGCCGTTGACCACCGGTCCGAACTCGATGGCTTTGTCGGCGCAGAACCAGGCACACACCCCGCAGCCTTCGCATGCTATCGGATCGATACAATATGTCTTGTCCGCATTCCCGTTACCGGGACCATCGAATGAGATCGCGTCAAAACGGCATATTTCTTCGCATTTCCCGCAGGCGGTGCAGAGATCGGAGTTGATCCGCGCCCTCTTACCGCCCGAGAAGTTCTCCCGGCGTACAATCTTCGGGTCGAGGACCAGATGCAGATCGGCAGCATCCACGTCGCAGTCGGCCAGGACAACCTTTTCGGCCAGGGCGGCAAACGAGGCGACGAGCGATGTCTTGCCCGTTCCGCCCTTACCGCTGATGACAACCAGTTCTTTCATATCAGCCTGCTCTCAAATCGATCCGTCCAAGAAGCGTCTCGAACATCCGGCGATAGCCCGGTAGAACTTCGCCGGCCAATTCACCCCGCGAATATGATTCGGCGATCTTTCGGTCGTCCGGAATCTCGGTAAGGATCTCGATATCGTTGTTTCCGCAGTACAGGTGGGTCTCCCTGTCGCCCAGGTCGGCGCGATTGATGACAACGCCGAAGGGCAATTTCATTTCGCGGGCCATCGCTACGGCGAGTTTCAGATCGTTAAGCCCGAACGGCGTGGGTTCGGTCACCAGCAGCAGAAAGTCACAATCTCGCACACTTTCGATCACCGGGCAGGAGGTCCCCGGCGGCGCGTCTATAATCGCCAGGTCCGCCGCCGGCGCAGCGGCCTTGACCGCCTTGATAACCGGCGGGCTCATGGCTTGTCCGACCCTCAGCAACCCGTGAGCGAAGGCGAGGGGCCCGGTAGAGCCAACATGGACCTCTCCGATCTCGTGCAGGACCTCGCTAATGGCGCCCGATGGACACACCAGCGAACATCCACCGCAACCATGACAAAGTTCGCCAAAGACAAGCACCGCATCACCGACGGAGACAATCGCGCTATACTGACAAATGTCCCCGCAATCACCACAATGGATGCACTTGGATTCATCCACCTTCGGGACCAGCGTTCCCACCGGCGTCGCACCGTCAAGGTCCGGTTTAAGGAAGATATGGCCATTGGGTTCTTCCACGTCACAATCGACGTACACGACACTCCGCCCGTTGCGCGAACCGACATACGCCAGGTTCGTCGCCACGGTCGTCTTGCCGGTCCCGCCTTTTCCGCTGGCAATTGCGATTCTCATTCTATACTTCCTTCACTTGTCACCGACCACCCCTTCGGCCGATACCGAAGTGGCTGGCGACATTGGGCTCGCCTGTGGCGGCGAACTGCCCGGCCTTGTACTGCTCGATGGCGTCTCGAACCACCCCCGAGCATCCGACAACAATGACGATACCGGCAGCCGAAAGCGTCTGGTGGGCATTGGGACCGCAGTTGCCCGTCAGTACGTGCGTGACGCCTTTGGATGCGACAAGTTGGGCCGACTGAATGCCCGCGCCGCCGCCCAACGCAACATTCGGGTTCTCGACGGCCTCGAAGCTCAGATCGTCAGTTTCCACAACAAGGAAGCATGCACACCGCCCAAAACGCGGATCCACACTGGCTTCCAGGTTCGCTCCTGTAGCTGTGATTGCAATTTTCATCTGTCGTCCCTTTCTTAGTAAAAGACAATCGCCGAAGCCCCGACCGCAGTCCGTCGGCAACCCCGGCGATTAGTCCTTCGAGCGCCTGGCGGCGTCGGCGGTCAGTCGTTCTTGCCCTTGGCCTCAAGTTCCTCGATCCGCTTGCGAATACCGTTCAGCACATCGGCGAAGTACTCAGCCTGTCCCTTGAGTGCATCGAGCTGCTGCTCGCCGCTCATCGTTGGCGCGTAAGGGGCTGCGACGGGCACAGCGCCGCCAAAGGCGGGAACGCCCATGGCGACCCGCTGCTGACCGGTCAGGCCCGTCGCGTAAAACCGGTTTCTCCGACCTCGACCACCACGTCCACCACCCCCGAAACCTCGGCCGACGACCGGGTTTACGCTTCCGGGCATGGCATAGCCGACACAATATCCTGCTGCTCGTCCTGTCATTGGGCCCATTCCGGCAGGGCCTGTTCCATCTCCACCTGGCATTTTAAATCTCCTTGTTCTTGCGAAGTTTTTATTAACCTCTGGTCATTGTTGTTCCACATTTGGGGCAGATATTCTGGTTGCAGGGTTGGCCCGGTGCGTGTGGCGCCTTGCACCCGCAACTCGGACATACACACTGCCCACCCGGTCCGGCTGCAAATTGCCCGCCCTTCCGGCCTCGTCCTCGTCCACCTTCATTGGGCGGACCGGTTCCATTACCTCTGGGCATTTCGATTACCGCCTTTCTGTTTTTGAGTCAGACGTCGACCGTCTTGGCGACCTCCAGCACAAAACCGTCGACGTCGGCGACAGCAGCCCGGCATCAGGTATGCGTCCTCGTTCAATCGTTCGTCCATGAAAGCCGTCAACACATCATCCACCTGCCCGCATATGTGGGCTATCACCTCTACACCAACCGAATGCAGCGCCAGTTCGAGAGGGCGGGATATCGCGCCGCAGATTACGGTATCAGTGCCCAAGTGCGAAATGTGCTGTGCACGGTGCAGCGCACCTGTACCCTGGATCGACACATCCCGGCGTGCTGTCTCTCGGCCTCGTTCCAGTGTGACCACCAGAGCACTGCTCGCGACATCCAGAACCGGTGAGACCCGGCCCTGCCAACATGGAATGGCAACCTTCATCACAGTAATGAAGGTCAATATGCGTGCCAAAGCAGTCTGTGGGTATCGAATCAGTGATTAATACCGTTGAACCGGTTGCCTGCGGGCCTTCATGAGGGATCGGGGTTCCACCGCAATATTGCATGTTGCATCCGCAGCAGCAAAAAATAGTTGCATTTTGCATTGTTAGGCGTCATGCTGCTAAAGACAAGCAACCTGGAGTTCGCCATGCTGGAGAAGACTATCGGAAAGCGTCAAGACGTCATTCTGGACTCGATCAACGAGGGCGTGTTCACCGTCGACCTCGATTGGCGGATCACATCCTTTAATCTCGCGGCCGAACGCATCACCGGTGTAACCCGCCAGGAAGCTATAGGCCAGCCTTGCTGCGAAGTATTCCGCGCCAGCATCTGCGAAAATGCCTGCGCGCTGAAGCAGACGCTGGGCACGGGCAAGCCCGTGGTCAACGCCACCGCCCACATCATCACCAATGGCGGCGGGCGCGTGCCTATTCGGATTTCAACCGCCGAACTGAAAAACGCGGACGGTCAGGTAATCGGCGGAGTCGAAACGTTTCAGGATCTCAGCCAGATCGAACAGTTGCAGAAGGAGCTGACCAAGCAATACACGTTTGAAGACATTGTCGGGCGAAGTCCGGCGATGATGCAACTGTTCGAGGTACTCCCGCAGATTGCCGAGTCCAGCAGCACCGTCCTGATCCAGGGTCCCAGCGGAACGGGCAAGGAGTTGTTCGCCCGCGCTATCCACAACCTCTCACCCCGCAAGGGCAAGCCTCTGATTACGGTCAATTGCGGAGCCCTGCCTGACACGCTGCTGGAGAGCGAATTGTTCGGTCACAAGGCCGGTGCGTTTACTGACGCCAAACGTGATAAGCCCGGCCGCTTCGCCCTGGCCGATGGCGGGACGATCTTCCTGGACGAAATCGGCGACATTTCGCAGGCAATGCAGGTGCGCCTGCTTCGCGTACTACAGGAGCGCGTGGTCGAACCGCTGGGCGGGGTTGAACCGATTCCGGTGGATGTTCGCGTGGTGGCGGCGACCAACAAGGATCTGCATGAACTGGTGCGCAAGAGCGAGTTCCGCGAAGATTTGTACTATCGCATAATGGTCATACGCCTGGACCTGCCCGGACTTAAGCAGCGTCGCGAAGACATCCCATTGCTTGTCGAGCACATGGTGGCCCGCTTCAACCGCCTCCAGGGCAAAGACATCGCCGGGGTCACTGACGAGGTGCTCGCACGTCTCATGGACCACGACTACCCTGGAAACGTACGCGAGTTGGAGAACATCGTCGAGCAGGCTTTCGTCCTGTGCCGCGGCGGACTGATCCAACTGCACCACCTACCGCCCGAACTGCGCCCCGCCGCGACGAGCGGCAGCACTGAATCGGGACCGATGAGCCTCATAACGATGGAGAAGCATCTAATAAACGAAGCGCTGCGCCGACACGGCGGCAACCGCAAACGGGCGTCGCACGATCTGGGCATCGACACGAGCACACTATATCGCAAGATAAAGGCCCTCCGGATCGATACGCCCAAGACCGACGGGCGGCGCCGAGGCCAATAGTCCTGCACAATGCAACGTTGCGGCGGATCCATTCCGGGCCACACCAAGCAAGATCATTCAACGTGTGATTCGTATAGTCTTGTCAAATATAGCCTTGTGCCTCCAATTTGCCGTTACCAAGGCCTCCTGGCATGTCACTTGCACCGCCTTTACCGGAATCTAAGTCAGAAAGGATCGCAGATTAAACTGCCCGTAACGCCGCAGGGATTGGCGCTGCCGCCGTCGAGCAGTTCAAGGCCGGCAATGTGGATATCGCCCAGTCAGCTACTGGCATACCATGAGAGACATGAAAGCACTGATAATATACCACACGAATACGGGACACACTCGACAAGCAGCACAGGATGTCGCTGAAGGGCTGAAGGGCGAGGGGCTGGACGTTAGCATCCAAGCCGCAAACGATGCCGCGGGATGGGACGTGGCCGATCAATCCGTCATCATCGTAGGCAGCCCGTGCCACGCGGGATCTGTGTCGATTCGGGCCGGAGTGTCCGGACCGGTGCTTTCGCTCCTGAAGAAACTGGAACCGAACACCTTGACGGATAAGATCGCTGGCGCTTTCTCAGTAAACTGCGCTTACGGAGGGCAGAAGACAGTAGATGCGATTGAAAAGCATCTACAGGCCGCCGGAGCCCGGATACTACAGCAAGGCGTGGTGATCCGGGCCGGCGTGCCGTTCAGCCTCTTCAGAGGCCCCATGGCGTCGGAAAAAACCCGCGAACAGTTGCGAGAGTTCGGATATATTCTGGCTTGTGCGGCTAAAGGCGATGACCGAACCGCCCAATAAGCCTATCGGGAAGACGGCGGCGAAGCTTTTAACTGCAATAAGGACACTGTTATGAATGAGTCAATAAAGACAAAGCCGCTTCACTGGCGGTCTTTCATCACCTTCGTGTTGACTCTGAGCTCCTGCGTAATGATCGTCTCGGGAATCATGCTGTACCTGTCGCCGCCGGGCGGAGTAGCCAGGATGACCGGATGGCAATTATGGGGACTCGGAAAAGACGGATGGATGGCGCAGCACCTTTCCAGTTGCACTGTCTTCCTGCTGGCGGGGCTGATCCATCTCTACCTGAATATTCGGGTACTGTGGGGCTACATCCGCTCGAAGGCCGCCCGCGGCATACGCCGCAAATGGGAACTGCTCGCCAGCGGAGTTCTGGTCGGCTTCATGGTGATCGGGACGCTATGGAATCTCCCGCCCTGGAACTACATTCTCGAGGGGAGCAGGCACTTGCAGGCGTATCGGCGGGAGGCGGAAAATCCCCGCGGGGAACATGGATATCGAAGGCAAGCCCGCGATACTGATCACAGTGGACCAGAAAAATCACGCCGTCGTCGTCAGGAGTAGTTTTTCGCGATCTCCTGGAGGGATTTCGCGAGTGTCTTGGCGCCGAAGGCGACCAGCTTGCAGCAGCGGTCGGCCTTGACCGACGCCATCAGTTTCTTGCGGCCTTCGACTGTGGTCAGGTCCAGGCCGGAGAGTTTGCGACAGACGGTGCAACCGTATTCCTTCTCGAAGGCCTTGGAGAACTTTCCGACGGCCTTGAAGGTCGCCATTTTCTTCTTCTTGTAGTCCTTCTCTACGGCGCCAACGGCCAGACCGAGAATCATCGCCGCACCGGTCACCACGCCGCAGGTCTTTCCCTGTAGCCCGACCCCGCCGCCGAGCCCGAGTGCGATGTCGGGGGCAAGTTTGGTCTTGAGGCCCAGCGATTCAAGTCCGGCCAGCAGAATCGATTCGCCGCACGTCAGCTTCCCTGGAATAAAATGTTTCACCGCGGACTTTGCCATTGCATCCGGGTCGCACGTGACGCACGGGGCGGGCGCCGCTGCAGCGATGTCCGGTGTACTGCTGACCGCTCCCGCGAGACCCAGTCCGACACCAATTTTCACAAGTTCTCGTCGCTTCATTTTATTTCTCCTGTGTTTGTCAGGTGCTCAAACGAATAGCGTAACGAAAAGTACGGTGCAATTGCCATGCCGTCAAAGCAATGCGGTGCTGAAATATCTCTCGGCCCGGTCGGGCAGGACGGTGGCAATGGGGCCTTCGATCCTTCCGGCCAGTTGCCGCGCCGCCCAGACGTTGGCGCCTGAGGAAATGCCCACCAGCAGGCCCAGGTCGCGCCCCATTTGGCGGGTGGTCTCGATGGCGTCTTCGTCGGTGACCTCGATCACGTCGTCCACCAGCGAGACGTCCAGTACGCCCGGGATGAACCCGTCGCCGATTCCCTGTATCTGGTGCAGGCCCGGTTCGTGCCCCAGCAGCGCCGATACGTTCTTCGGCTCGACGGCTACGATCTTCGCCTCCGGGCAATGCTCCTTGAGAAACTTGCCCACACCCTGGAGCGTCCCGCCCGAGCCCACTCCCGCCACGAAGCAGGCGATATTCCCGCTGGTCTGGCGCCACAGCTCGTGGGCGGTTTCTTCGTAGTGGATGCGCGGGTTGTCGGGGTTCTCGAACTGGTTGGGAATGAACACGCGCGGGTCTTCGGCGGCGAGTTGGCGTGCCTTCTTCACGGCGCCGGGTATCGACTCTTCGTCGGGCGTCAGAATCAATTCGGCGCCCAGCGCCGCGATGAGTTTCTTCCGCTCTTCTGACATGCCCGCGGGCATGACGATCTTTACGGTATATCCCTTCAGGCGCCCCACCAGCGCCAGGCCTATCCCCGTGTTACCGGAGGTCGGTTCGACGATGATCGAGTCGCTCTTGAGGAGTCCGTCCCGTTCGGCGCCTTCGAGCATCGCCAGGGCGACGCGGTCCTTGATGGACCCGCCGGGGTTGAGGAACTCGGCCTTGGCGTAGATGTTCTCGCCAGCCAGCTTCAGCAGCGGAGTGTTTCCAATCAGATCCAGTATGTTATCGGTAAGCATGGTTTGATTTCCTATTGCGCGCGGTCCGGCCCGCGGGGGATTCAAATTATAGAATGACCGTCGCGGATTTGAAAGCCCCAGCATTCTCCTCCTCCGCCCCGGGAGCGGTGTCAGCCCGTGAGCGCCATGCCGTAGATGTAAGTCAAACAGTAGTACAAGCCCGCCAGGATGAAGACCGCACCGGTGATCGTACGGACCCATCGTTCGATCTGCGTCAGGCGGTTGAACGCCCGGCCGACGTACTGGCTTCCGAAGGCGATCAGGAAGGCGAACACCGCTACGGGCAGCGCCGTGCCCACGCCGAAGAGCGCCGGTAGCAGGACGCGCGATTCGTTGGCGGCAGACAGGGCGATCAGCGCGCCGAAGAAAAGCCCCGCCGACACCGGGCAGAACGACAGGGCAAAGAGAATCCCCAACAGGAGCGACCACCAAGCGCCGCCCTTGGCGGCGCGCTGCTGAGTGCCCTGGCCGACGAAGTTCAGTGAAACAGCGGACCCCAGCATTCCCAGAAGGAGCATTCCCACCAGGATCAGGACGGGACCCAGCATCTGGTTGAGATATCGCTGGAAGAATCTCGCGACATCGTCGGTGGCGAGCAGCCCGGCCAGGATGACCACCGCCAGCGCCATGTATGCGATCGTCCTGCCGGCAGTGTAGAGGAGTCCCGAAAGAAGCACGTGCTTCGTTTGCCCGACCCGGCGGCTTATGAAGGAAATCGCCGCGATATTACTGGCCAGCGGGCAGGGGCTTATCGACGTGAGAATGCCCAGCCAGAGAGCCGATCCGATCGCCAACCAGGTCATTTCAACCGGCCTCCTTCCAACGCCGCGCCGACGGCTTTGTGGATGTAGGCTTTTAGTTCGGCGGGTTTTCCGGCGAGAGGCCAGACCTCGTGCAGCCGCTGAAATCCGACTTCCCGCCCCTCCTTCAACCGGACCACTACGACCATGCTCGACGCAACATTGTATCGCCCGGCGAGATCGTCCTCTTCGGAGATGTTCACCTCACGCCACTTGAGCCGCCCGCCCTTGACCGCCTCGGCGTAATCGTCGTGAACGACGTCGCGGGCGGCCTGCTCGATCCTGTTGCACGTTACGCACCGAATCGCCGGATACATGTAGTACACCAGCACCTGGTCTCCGGAGATCGAAGCGTCTTGCCGGGGCATGAGGCTCACTCGCCGCAGAGTCGCTTCCTTGCCCAGGACAAATCCGATACTGACCAGGGCGAAGCACAACAACAGTCTCGATATGACTTTCTTGACTTTCATCGGCAACTGCTCCTCAAGCCGCGACCGAACCGTCCAGCCGCTGAAGGGGCGACTATTTCGGGGAGCACTCCCCGATCTTGCACGCCTTGGACATCTGCCGCGGAGTCATCTTCATCTTGGCAGCCAGGGCCTGCCGGACAGTAATAAGTTTACCCGTTTCGTGGGGATTCAGCTCAAGCCATTTTTTCAGGTTCTCGATGGTGGTAAAGTTTCCCTGGTGGAAACAGCCCGCCGAGCCCCACTTGCCGTCCGCTTTCTTTCGCATGCCAAACCACGCGACAGTTGTCTCAGGCTTGATAGATTCGATGCTTCCGTTACGGGTCTTGATGACGATTATCTCACCGGTGAGTGCATCTGGCTGCCGAACCTCGATGTCCTTACCCGTTCGGGCGGCGACACCGAGAGCGCAGTGCGCGCAGCATCCCCAGGTGTATACGCCGCCGGCTTTAACCAGCGCGCTGTCCTCGGGGTACACCGCCCGGTCGCAGAAACCGCAGTGGTGAGAAAGCTCCTTTCGCTTCAGGACATCGTACGACATGATATTACCGCCCGAGGCCTGCCGCTCGGTCAGGGCCGCGTCCTTGTCGCCAAATGCCTTGACCGACGGGCGCCCCTTCGCATCGACACCGCGAAGGTACACCGCCGATGTCGCGGGAGTCAGCTTTTTCGAGGCCCAGTCAGTGACCGAAACCTTCTTGTCAAAACCCGTCTTGTCGGCCGTCAGGGCCGAGTACATGATGAAGTAGCAGTGCGGGCTGCAAAGCTTTACGTCGCCCTTTTCAGTTTTCACCACGACGGCGGTCTTGACGTCGATGTCCCGGTCGCACATATAGCAGATAGAGTCCTTGTTTCGCGCGGGAGCCTTTGCCGGTTTCCATCGCTCCACCTTCGCAACCGCCGCGCCGCCGAAGTCGTATCCCAGTTCTTTCCACTTGGCGAGGATCGCCTCTTCGTCCATAAATCCCTCGTGGCGCCAGAGTTCCTTGCCCTTCTCGCTGAAGAATATCTGGGTGGGAATCAACTTGATCTTGTGGGTCTTGGCGGCTTGGGCGTTTTCCTTCAACCATACGTCGATAAACTGCACGTCAAACCTTCCGGCGTACTCCTTCGTCAACTTTACCAGGATCGGAGCCATCTTCTTACAGGGAATACATTTCTTCGACCCCAAGTCGAGGAGTTTGGGAATACCGCCGCTCTTGGCGCTTGCCGTGGGCGTTTCGGTATTGTCCTCAGCCACGGACAACTGCGTGGTGACAATAACTCCCATCGCCACAACGATTACCGCGATCGATCCAATCATTCCAAATTTACGCATGGTAGTTGCTCCTTGTGCGTTCCAGGTTTTTCTTGTCCACTTTACAGTCCGCCAGAGCCCAATCAACAGCACCAGCAGCGCCAGGATAGCAAAGTCGCTGATGCGGCCCGTCGAACCGCCGCCGCCGCTGCAAGGGCACTGTCCGAGGACTCCGGCCACAGCGATGTTCATGCCAGCATCGCCTTTATCGCCTCGGGGTCGGGAACCTTGCCTGCGACCTTCACTTCGCCATCGACGACCAGCGCCGGCGTCATCATCACGCCGAAGTTCATGATTTCGTTGATGTCCGTGACCTTCTCGATGGTGTATTCTATCCCAAGCGCGTTGGCGGATGCTTCCGCATTTTCCGCCAGTTTCTGGCACTTGGGACATCCGGTTCCCAGTATCTGGATTTTCTTCACGCTTATGCTCCTGCTGTTCTATTCGCCATTAATGGTGATCGATCGTCACCGCGCCGGGTTTCTGCTGGAACGGGCCGGTATTGTAGTCAAGTTTCACTCCCAACGTTCCTTTCAAGTTCAAAGGCACTGCCCATGAGTGCGAGCAGACTCCGCCTCATCCATACTCCATTTTTCCGCTATAGACCTGTTTGCCTTTGGCGTCGACGACCTTGACCACCGGTGGCGCGGGTCGGCCTGGAAGAGATACCGACGCCTTCATCCCCGACTCATCGGCCAGAGAGAAACCGAATGCGTACCCGCTGCCCATCGTCTCCACCGTCGGCTTTACAGTCACGGGCGAACCGATTTTCAATCGTGTGGCCTTGCCTGCGGCTACGCTGAACGACAGTCCGCTCGTGCGTGAATCCGGTTCCGCGGCGACCGTAAGCACGGCCGCCCGCGAGGCGCCGGACAACAGGACGTGCTCGCGATATCGCCGGATCACGTAACGACCCGCCGGCGCGGGCACAGGCTCTCTTCCGCCGCGAAGAGACAATTCATACTTCGCACCGATGAGAGTCGCCACCCAGTTATCGTGGGAGACCACTACACTACCGGTTTCGGTTGAGACCTGTTCGGCTGAAATCTTCGACCCGCCGGCCGAGACCGACACGCGATACCACTTGCCGTCGAGATGCGCGATCTGACCGAGGGTCACCGGCACCACGCCGCGCTTGAATGTCTCGCTATTCGTGTCGATCGTGGCGACATCAACGGCGTCGGGATTCTTTTCCTGCATTCCGTGTCCGCCCGAGGCGCCTTCCTCCGCATCCGGGCCGGCCGGGGCGTTGTTTACCCCGAGGCGCCCGTCAGCGTCAATGACGCGTACGCCGTAGACCTTCTTACCGAATCTGCACGACCCTTCGGCAACGACGCCCGTCGACACGTGAAGTTTCTTGACCTCGCCGTCATTCTGCTCGCACATGCCCTCGACAAATACCGGGATCTTCACGCCCTCGTGAAGCACTTGCACCACGCCGGGACCGAATGTGTATACCGACGACCTCGAAGCCTTGCGGGCGCCGGTGGCGATCTTCTTGAGAGGAAACGAATGCTTCCCCCCGAATTCACCCGTTCCCGAAAAGTCCAGCCTTATCAAGTCGAGTTTCTCGGCATCCGGCCTTGCCGAGTCGATCCCGACCGCCAGCGCCCAGGACTCCCCGACAACCTTCGCCATGACCGCGTCTCGGTTGATCGCACCTAGATCCTTTGCAACGGGGACGAAATCCTTGCTCGACAACGCAATTGGCCTGAAAGGATCCGCTTCAGGCGCACGGGCGATGAGTTTCAGGCCGCCCACGCCGCCTGTAGCCGAAGCCGCCCCTGCCGCCAGGGCGAACAGGAACACTGCCTTTCCGAAAAGGGCGTTTCTCGATAGTCTGTGTATCTTCTTCAACGTTCATAACTCCTTCTTCAAAATTAGAGTCAATGAATCCGCCTAACGGCGGAAAAAGCCGATCCGCCGGTCAACCGCACTCGGCGATCGCTTCTCCGGCCTTCTTGACCACCGCCGCGACCTGTTCGCAAGAGCCGCGGACGCCCTTGACTTTCTCGATGCCCAGGTCGGTGACCTTGATCTGCCTGTAGTTGGTCAGTTCGTGGCGGTCGAAAATCTTCTTCGCACAGTCCATCGGACACCCATCGATCACCAGGTTCAGGTCAGCATCCCTGGCGGTCTGGATCATGCCCGGGATGTCCGCGCCCAGGCCGGCCAGGCAGAACATGGCGCCTTGGCCGGCGGACGCCAGTTCGCGGGCGGCCTGGTCGGATATCTCGGCGACGTTGGCGCCGCCCGAGCACGCGTAGATCAGGACGGTCCTCTCGCACTCGCTGCTTCCGCATCCACATTCACTCATGATTCATCTCCTCTAAACATCGCCTCAAAACAACATCCCAAAAGCCATGCCGGAGATCGTGGCCATCACGACCACCAGCGTTACGAAAGTAATTGTTTTACGCGTCCCGAGCACGCTGGCGATAACGAGCATGTTCGGCAGCGATAGCGCCGGACCGGCCAGCAGCAGCGCCAATGCCGGGCCTTTGCCCATGCCCGCGCCGATCAGGCCCTGGAGAATCGGGACCTCCGTCAGCGTGGCGAAGTACATGAAGGCCCCGAAAACACTGGCGAAGAAGTTCGTCCACACCGGCCAGATGGACCGGGCGAGATTCTCAAACGCCCCGCCGCCCCATCCGGTAATCTCCAGCATGCGATTCGGACTGTCGCCAACGAGCATCTCGACGTACTTGCCTGCAATAAACCCATCGTGCTCCGGTCGGCCCAGCAGAAAGCCCGCAGCCAGCACACCAAAGAACAACAGCGGGAGAATCTGCCTGGCGAAACCCCACGTCGCGTCGAACCACTCGCCGCCTTCGCCCTTGCTGGTGCTGAGGATGATCGACAGGCCCACGATGGCGGCCGAGAAGGGAATGAGCACCCACAGGCCTTCCGTTGGCACAGTGACAGCCAGCACCGCCGGCGGAATGACCGCCCCCGCGACCTTCCACCACTTGACGGAGAACCAGAAGATCAGTATGAGCGAAAACACCGCGGCGAAAGCTGCCGTCACCAGCCACTTGTTCCGCCAGATCGTCGTCCACGTCCCTGGCAAGGGCGTCTTCCCGGCGATCCCGGAGGCCTTAAGGTCGAGTTCCTTGCCTTCGTCAGGGCCTTCCAGCATCTTCACGCGGTAGATCGCCCCCGCGGCGCTTGCATCCTCGGGCGCCCTGGTGACGTCCGCCCGGAATTCCTTGCCGTCTTTCAGCTTGAAACGCCAGTCATTTGGCGCGCCCCAGTTAGCGAACACCAGTATGCCGACCATTACGAAGAAGAATGCAGCATTCTGCCACAACGGTCGTGAGACCTCGCCCTCGGGGCTCCCGAACTGCCCGTTGGCCTTGGCGATCTCTTCCTTACGGTAGATGAAGTGCATCGCCAAGCCGATGATCACACTGAAAATAACTGCGCCCACGGCGCGAGCGATACCAAGCTCCGGCCCGAGAATGCGGGCGGTCAAAATAATCGCCAGCACGTTGATCGCCGGACCGGAATAGAGGAACGCAGTGGCCGGGCCGATACCGGCGCCCATCCGGTAGATACCCGCGAACAGCGGGAGCACCGTGCAGGAACAGACCGCCAGGATCGTGCCCGAGACGCTCGCCACACCGTAGGCCAGGATCTTCTTCGCGTTGGCGCCGAGGTACTTCATTACGGAGGCTTGGCTGACGAATACGCCGATAGCCCCGGCGATAAAAAATGCCGGTACGAGGCACAGCAGCACGTGCTCCCTCGCGTACCATCTGGCCAGGTGAAGGGCTTCCATGATTCCGCCGGTGAAGCGGTCTGAGCCCATCGGCAGCCAGAAGAACAGCGCCAGCACCGCCACGATGCCGACCAGCTTCTTCCATTCATGTTTCCAAGCGATCATCTGCTTATCCGTTCCATGAGTTCGTTACAAAATACTCACGTATACGAGTAAAAAAAGGTTCCATGGGATTACAGCGTGTTCAGCAGGACCGCGGCGTCCCTGGCCTGGGCTCGCAGGACGCCTTCTACGCACTTCATGAAGTTCAGGATGCACGGCGTCTTGAGCGAGTACATCATCTTCAGGCCATCCTTATATTGCCCCACCACGCCCGCCTTCAGGAGCACTCCCAGGTGTCGCGACACGTTCGAACGCTGGGCGTCCACATGATCCGCGATGTCGCAGACGCATTGCTCGCCATCCTTGAGAAAGTCGATGATCGCCAGGCGGATCGGATTCCCCGCCGCCGCGATGACGTCCGCTTTGGCTTTGTAAAGTCTCTTGGCATCAGCATCCATATCGTATCTCTCTTGATGAGTATATTACCAACTACTCACATAGTAGCATCTCGCACGCGACGAGACAAGCAGTTTTGGAATTATTTTTTATCCCCTACGCCAGACCGTGGGCGCCCAGCAGTGCGGTGTCGTTCAGGATCGTGCCGGTCGGCGCGTCGGCCGCAACCTTCCCGCCGTCCATGACGATCACCCGATCGCAGAGTTCGGCGACCATGTTCAGGTCGTGGGTCGCCAGCAGCATCGCCTCGGCGCGCCCGGCGAGGATATCAGCAAGCCGCCGGCGGCTGCGAAAGTCCAGGCTCGCGCCGGGTTCGTCCAGCAGCAGCAACTTGACGTTCATCGAGAGAATGGTCGCCAGCGCGGCGTTGCGCTTCTGCCCGCCGGAGAGATGGTGGGCACAGCGGTCTTCCATTCCCGACAGCGCCACGGCGGCGATTGCCTGAATCGCCGCGGCGCGGGCGCCCGCCGCATCGCAACCCTGGTTCAGCGGACCGAACGCCGCGTCGTCCAGGAGAGTCGGCATGAACAGTTGATCGTCCGGATCCTGAAACGTCATACCGCAGCGGCCGCGAACTTCATCCGCGGTGCGCCGAGTCGCCTCGATACCGTCAACCGCGATTCGCCCGGTGAACGGAACGCCCCGCATTACCGCCAGCAGCAGCGTAGTCTTTCCAGCGCCGTTAGGCCCGAT